>CAYXQW010000325.1:531-3985 GCA_964466695.1 uncultured Bdellovibrionales bacterium | reverse complement strand
CGTGCCGGGGTCGACGTTGATGTACGGGTCGAGCTTGAGCATCGCGATCTTGAGGCCGCGATTTTCGAGCAAGGCCCCGAGCGAGGCGGCCGCGAGCCCCTTGCCGAGGGCCGAGACGACGCCGCCCGTGATGAAGACGAGCTTCGGTTGTCTTTTTCTTCCTGACGATCCGCGGGTGGTCTGACCCATTTTGCGCCTTTTCTATCTTGGCGAGCACCTCGCGCGCCGGGCAGGTTGGGCGGTATATAAGAGCGGTGTCGAAGAGCGTCAAGGAACAACTCTCGCCGCATTTCGCCGCGTTTTTCGCCGGCGTCGACGAGGCTCGCGCGCTCCTCGACCGGCGCTCGCAGGACCTCGCGCACAGGCACCAAAGGCTCGGCGACGTGACGCTCGGGCTCTTGCGCCCGCGCCCTGCGCGCGAGCTTGGCCGGTGGCTCTTGCGCGAGCTCGCCGAGGCCTTGGGGGCGAACGAGGTCGAGCTGCGCTTCGGCGTCCCTTGCGGGGACGAGCTTACGCTCGCGCATCGCGACGGAGCTCTTGGGGAAGCTGCGGGCGGGATCTCTTGCGAGCTTACGCTTCGTGGCCTCGATGGGGGCGCGGGGACCTTACGGCTAAAGCTCGAAGAGCCGCTCGCTCAGCCCACCTTGCGCCTGCTCGAGGAGCTCTTGAGCACGGCGGCCGCGGCGCTCGAGCAGGGCCTGCGGCGGGATTGATAGCACTGCTCATGTGGGTTGATCTCGCTCGGGTAGCGATGGGGGGTTTGGGGGGAGCTTTCGGCTCCCCCCGCGGCGGATTATACTTCCTGCGCTTGTTGCGACGCGTACATGCCCTTTTGGTGATGATTTACCATGTCCACCGTGACGGGCTTGTAGCGGATCACCTCGAGCTTTACGAGCCCCTCGGAGGCCTCTTGAAGGAGCTTCGCCACGTCGTTGGGGGAGCTTATGGGCTTACCGTTGATGCTGACGATGATGTCGCCTTTTCGCAAAACACCGTCGGACACCGATTCGGCTCCGATGTCTTTGACCACGATGCCTTGCGAGCTTTGGAGGTGCAAGGTCGCCGCCGTCTGCTCGTCGAGCGCGGCCACGGTTACGCCGAGCCTTGCGGCATCGTCGAGCACCACCTCGAGAGAGCTCGCCTGCGGCCGCAAGACCTCGACCTTGCCGCCAGCCTTGAAGTGCGCGTCGAGCTGCTCTGGGCTCACGATATTGATGTCCGCGCCGGCGCTGACCACCACGTCGCCCTCTTGAAATCCGTCCGTATGCGCGTTGCTGTCGGCGGGGACGTGGCCCACCACCACGCCGCTCTCGGTGGGCAAAATATACTTCAGGTCTGGCGAGCATCGCAGCGCCGCGTGTCGAGCGCCGAGCCCACCTACGGGCCCCAGGACCAGATCGATGGCCTCGCCGTTACGTGAGATATGCAAGACCTTGGGCTCGGCCTCCTCCGACGCGGGCGCGTCTGTGAGCTGCTCGAGGTCGGCGATGGCGGTGGGCCTGACCGCGTCGATGGCGAGCACGACGTCTCCCTGGCGCAGCCCGAGTTGATCCGCGACCGACTCCGAGGGGACCTTGGCGAGGACGAAACCTTTCGGAACCCGCGCGAGCTCGGCCCCGAGCTTCTCGGAAGGAACCGCGACGGGCGCGACCTGGGCACCGCTGCTCTTGGGTGCCGCGGGCGGCGTCGGCGCGGGCGCCGGGGCGGGCGCGGCCTTGCTATCGGGCGCGACGGTGGGGGCGGGGGCTTCCGCGCTCTTTGGCGCCGGCGTGCAAATGCCTTCCTTGTCGCAGCAGGCGACGCCTTCGCCCTGTCCGGGTACGATTTGCAGCGCGCTGCCCTCGGGGCAGGTAAACTTCGGGGAATTGGGTGTGACTGTTGGGGTACCGCTCATTCCGATCTCCTTGATTTATATCAAATTAGTTACGTCACGCCGCTTTCGGCGTCTCATCATCATAGCTAAAGCGCGCGGTTGTGGCCATAGCAAAAACGTTCAGGATCGCGCGCGGCGGTGGAGAAAATTCGTGGATCGCGCGCTCGTTGGTTGTACCCTGAAAAGTGTCATGACAGCGTCTTTGAGCCCTACGATCTTCCCGCGCGCGGCGCATTACTTGAGCCAGCTCGAAGACGGGCTTTTGAGCTTCCCCGATTGCCTCGTGCTCACGCACCTATTCAAGCGCATACGCACGGATTTCCCGAACCTCATCCGCGGCCGCGCGGTGCCCGCGACGATCGAGGCGCTTTTCGCGGGCCGCTTGGGCGAGCTTTGGATCCCGGAGGCGTGCGGCAATGTTGCCTATCTCATGGTTCGGGACGCCGAGTGCGCAAGCGACGAGCAGTTCTTCGCCTGGAACGCGCAGAACATCAAGCAGGTCATCGGGAGCCCTTTCTATCGCGGCTTGATGGGGCTCATGTCGACGAGCTTCCTCGTCAAGAGCACGGCCAAACGCTGGTTCTCGTTTCATCGCGGCACCGAGATGAGTGACGCTAAGATCACGACCCACGATGGTCGCTGCGAGGCTCGCATTAGCCTTGTGGCGCCCGAGAAGCTCTTTACGCCCCTCCTCTTGCGCCAGCACTGCTCCACCTTCCTCGCGCTGCTCACCATGGCCGGCGCGAAGGATCCCGCCTCGAGCATCGAGCACATGGCGTCGGGGGTCACGGAATACGTGGCCTCCTGGGGAGAGTGACCTCTAAGGACAGTCGGCATAGATCGGGGAAGCGAGCGAGACGGTCGGCGGGTCTTCGAGCTCGCCGCGCACGATGACGTACTCGATGCGCCGCGAGGGCATGTAGCTCTCGTCGACTCCCCAGGCCATGAAGCGGACGGTGTCGAGCGATTCGGCCTCGGTCGCGGCGTAGAAGGTGGGGGGGGAAGGGAGGTTCAGACTCTCATCTGCTAGACAGTCGATCGGGTTATCAAAACTCTGATTGGGGCAACAAAGAGGGTTGGGGAACAAGAGATCGAGGTCGGCCTCCGGGATGAAGGCGCAGTCTGCGGGGTTAAAGAAGTCGTCGATGTAGAGGTCGTAGCGCTTGGTGGAGGTGTCGAGCTTCGTGCGGAAGTGCGTGAGCCCGGAGAACTCTTCGCTCAGGATGTGGAAGAGGTCTGCCTGTCTCCAGGCTAGTTGGCGGTAATAAGTTGCGTTATCGCCGATGAGCGTCCCGTAGAACATGTGCACCAGCACCCCTGTGCTGGCGCTCTCTGCTATCTTACTGGCGTCTGTCGGCGGCATCACGAGGCTATTTCTGAGCCCAAGCTGCATCGCGATGCCGTGGTTTGCATCCAAGCTCGTGAAGTTCATGCCGAGTCGAAATTCGATCTTCCCGGCGATGCTAGCGAAGGTCCGCTGCACGAGGGGGCGATAAAAGAGGCCGCAGGTCTTGGTGAGCTCGAGGCCGCCGTCGACGATGGCGGCGTCGCTCGTGCAGCCGTTGTACAAGCTCGTGTCGT
>CAYXQW010000325.1:0-510 GCA_964466695.1 uncultured Bdellovibrionales bacterium | reverse complement strand
CCTCCCAGCCGTTGCCGAGCTCGGTGCTGTCTGGGCGCTCGAAGAAGTCGGCGAAGTGGAAGATCTGCCCCTCGTCGGCGGGGGCGTCGCCCGCGGCCGCATCTCCATAGAAGAGGTAATATGAGCTGGTGCTGCTCAAAGCGCTCAGGTCGGCTTGGAGCTTGAACCAGAGCATGGTGTCTTCGCGGCCCCAGCTCGACTTCGGGTCCAGCACGCGATCGAGCTCTTGCCAGGATTGCCGCTCGTGGTCGAACCAGAGCACGCGCACATCGCGCCCGTCGGCGAAAGACTCGCGGCTCGCGAGTAGGGCCTGGTGGTCGAAGGTGACAGCGACGGTGTAGCCGGCGGGCACGAGCTCGCCTGCGGCCGTGATGGTGATCGCCCGCCGTCTGCAGCGCTTGCAGGCGTGGGGCTCGCCCACGGACAGATTGCCGCAAGAGCTCCCCGCCGGGCAGCGGCCGCAGTCCACCGAGAGGCTCTGCCCGCAGCCGTCGAAGAAGTCGGCTGGGC
>CAYXQW010000324.1:0-3988 GCA_964466695.1 uncultured Bdellovibrionales bacterium | reverse complement strand
TCGTCTTCGACCTCGCCGCCTTTACCGACCTCGTCTTTATAATAGGCGCCGTTCTCGGTGACGTAGATGTTCTCGGGGTGATACTCGCAAGATACGCGCACGAGCAGCTCGCGCAAGCCATCGGGGTAGACCTCCCAGCCGAAGTCGGTGCGCTCGCCCTCGACCTTTACGAAGCCTATCTTTCCCGGACCACCGTGCTCGTCGTGCCGCACCACGTTGCGGATGTAGTAGTTGATGCCGAGAAAGTCGGTGGGCGCGGCGATGAGCTCGAGGTCGCCGTCCTGCACGAGGGTAGCGAGCGACGGCACCTCGGCCTGATGAGCCGCCATGATATCGCGCGGGTAGCCGCGGCCGTAGAGCGGGTCGAGGAACCAGCGGTTGAGCCCGCCGTCGGCCCTCGCCGCCGCCGCCACGTCCGCGGGGGAGTCGGTGGCCGGGTGCATCGGCGAGAGGTTGAGCACGATCCCGAGCTCTGCCTTGGGCAAAAGCTCGCGCAGCGTCTTTACCGCGAGACCGTGCGAGAGCAACAGATGATGGCTCGCGCGTACGGTGGCCTCGAGGTCGCGCACCCCCGGAGCGTGGGAGCCGAAGAGGTGTCCGAGGAACGCGCTGCACCACGGCTCGTTGTGCGTGGCCCACTTGCGCACCCTGTCCCCGAGGCGCTTCGCCACCACCGCGGCGTAGTCGCAAAAGGCGTAGGCGGTGTCGCGCGCGGTCCAGCCGCCCAGGTCTTGCAGCGCCTGCGGTAGATCCCAGTGGTAGAGGGTAAGGAACGGCTCGATGCCGCGCTCGAGCAGGCCGTCTACCAGGCGCTCATAAAAATCGAGCCCGGCATCGTTGGTTTGGCCGCGTCCCTTAGGGATGATGCGCGGCCACGCGACGCTGAAGCGATAGGCGTCGAGGCCGAGGGCCTTTACGAGATCGAGATCGCTTCGCCAGAGGTGATAGTGGTCGCACGCTACGTCCCCGTTGTCGCCGCGCTTCACCTTGCCCGGGGTGTGGCTAAACGTGTCCCAGATGGAGGGTAGACGGCCGTCTTCGGCCACCGCGCCCTCGATCTGATAGGAGGCGGTGGCGGCGCCGAAGCAAAAACCTTTGGGGAAATCTCGTCGCGTGGTCATAAAGAGCGTTTTACCGAAGGCGGATGCCTAAAGCCAATAGCCAACGAAGGGTAGCCCGTTCGTGGGTGCCGTGTGTATTACGAATAATGTGCGATAAAATAGATGGCTCTTGCCCGCGCCCGATCATAACCACGGAGGTAGCGCTCCCTCCTTCCCCCCCCGCGAAGATCGCGCAGGTCGATGCCCCTATCGCCCGTCCGGTAGATTATCGCGACGATACGCCGCCTCCCGTCGCCCTCGATGGGCCTTCCGGGGCGACCGTCGGCTTGCCTCCGAAGTCACCTGCCGCCGCCGCGCCGGCCTGGCTCGATGCGCTCGTGCCCGCGAGCGAGCGTGATGCGGTAGCCGCCAAGTGGCGGGGTCTCTCGCCGGATGGTCGCGGCCGGCTCGAAGCGGCGCTACGTGACGCCAAGCCAAAGGCCCGGGCCACGGTGGTGAAGGTGTTGCTCTCCGAGCCGGGAGGCGCGCGCTCCCCCGCACAAGGGTCTTTCGCGGCCGTCGCCAAGCTCATCGGCTCGAGCGGGTTTCGCGACGCGAGCGTCGAGACGCAGCTCGCGGTGCTGGCCGGGGTGTCGGGGCGAAGCGTCGCGGCGGTGCAGGCCATCGCGCTCATGCTGCCGAGCTTCCCCCCGGGGCAAGCTGGTAATCGACTCGCCAAGGACCTCTTGCTCGGGAAGGCGCGCCTCACTGATCAACAGCTCGTGGCCGTGGGTAAAGGCACCGATGCCGCCTGCCTCGCGCCCTTGTTCGGCGCCGCGAGCGGGGCCGTATCCGCAGACCTCGCGAAGGTCTCGGCGCGTCACGCCGCGAAGGTCTTCCTCTTCGCGGTGGCGCACCGCGGCTCACCCGACCTCGTGCGCGATGTCTTGCGCGTGGCCTTTACCGCGGCCGAGAAGGCCGACGATGATGGCCCGTGGTTCTTTTTGGCCCGCCTAAACCTCGATGATCAGCGCACCGCCGACGCCTTCATCGCCACCATGCGCGCGCTCGCGGCGCTGCCCGGCGACGACGCCCGCGAGGCCATGCTCGCGCTTCCGGCCGAGACCGAGGTCTTCGTGCGCTTCGCCGCCGAGAGCGGCGAGAAGGATCTCTCGGCGCGTGTCTACTACGCCCGCCATGGCCGCACCGAGACGAGCCGCGCGGTCATCGCCGCGCTGCCGGCCGGGCTCGACAAAGACACCCGCGCGGCCATCTTGTCCTGCGATCCTGCTACGGCGCTCGAGATCCTGAGCATCCCGACGATTGCCACAGCGGGCAGGGTGGGGCGAGCAGAGATAATTAGCCTCCGCGACCTCGATTCCGCGCAGCGTCGCGCGATCGCCGTGCTCGACGCTCCCGCCGGTCAATTGCGCGACTTGCTCGCCTTACCCAAGGCCGTCATCGTCGAGCTCGCTAAGCTCCCCGAGGCAGAGCGCGGGCGCGCCTTCTATCGCACGCGCGAGCTCCAAAAGCACATCGATCTCATCACACCTCTGGCGAAAGAGCGCGAGCTCTTGCTGCGCCGCGCCGCGACCGACCCTGCGTGGGCCGAGGCCTGCGGTCTGTTTATCGCGCGCCTCGATGTACACCTGCCAAAGGACAAGTCCATGGCCGCGCGCTGGCTCACGCTCGCCGCCATGGCCAAAGACCCCGCGGACTTCAAAAAGCTCAAAGAGCTCATGGACCTCGATCGTCACGGAGATCTCGGGAGCATCGCGGCGGAGTTGGCGGAGAAGCTCGGTTTTGCGGCCATGGCAGCCGTGCTCCCGCCCGGCGCTACGACTCCCAAGCCTCTGATAGACGCCTTCCTCGCGAAGGCGGCGCTGCCCCCCGAGCTCGCGGCGAGCTATCGCAAGCTCCTCGAGCACCCGCGCCTTGGCCGTGATAACGTCGCGTCACTTTTGATCGCGGTACATCATTTGAGCACCGCCCCCAAAAACAAGCGCCTGGCCGAGGTGGTCTATACGCATCTCGAAAACCTCGGGCAAAACGCCTTCTTCGATCCCGACGACGCCCGTGCTTTGCTGCTCGCCACGAGCGGGATCCTGCAGGCTCTCCCCAAGGCACGTACGACGCCCGTGGCTCCGGGGCTCCCTTCGCAAAAACAACTATTGGAGCTTGGCCTTGTGGGGCTTTCGACAAACCCCGTAAAAGGTGAGCGCTTTTCTGGCACCCAGGCGGGCGCGGCCAACTTCGCGGGGATCGAGCTCGACCCTCGCCGCGGCAACCTCGCCGCCGCCGTGCACGAGGTGGTTCACGTGGCCCTCGGGCATCACCTACGCACCGGGCAGGCAGCGCAAAACTTCGAAGACGAATATACGGCCTACTACACGGATTTCATTGCCGAAAATGGCCGCCTGCCGAAGGCGAGCGAGCTGCAAGACGCCTTCGATGTGCTGCTCGCGCCTGACGGCAAATACGCCGCCAAGTACAAGGCTCACCTCGAAGCTGGTGATGAGGCGGGGATGGCGATCATGCGCTTTGTCAACCGCTTCTTGCGCACGCCCGTCAAGCACCCGCGCGAGCTTTTGGGCGCAAAACTCGACTTAAAACCACAGATAGCCGAGATACCCGAACAGCTAAAAAAGCTAGATCTTGCGGTTTTCTCTAAAAAACCTTAATAATCGCGGAAGTTGGCGCGGATTTCTTCGTTCTTCCTAACCAAAGCGAAGACTCATTGTGTACGCGGATCATACCCCGTTGGCCTGGGCATATGTGCAGTAAAATTATTCAGAGGCCTTGCGGAGCTTTGATAAGTGATCTCCACTCTTTCTCCTTCGTCTGCCGATCCTGCGCTCCAGGGCGGCTCGCTGACCCCGGAGGCGGATGTCTCCGCCGCGGCTGCGTCCGCGCCCACCGCTGCCGAAAGCCCCAAAGCCGATCGTCTG
>CAYXQW010000323.1:0-3989 GCA_964466695.1 uncultured Bdellovibrionales bacterium | reverse complement strand
ATATAGGTGATGGTCGCGGGGACGATGTCGGTGGCGCGGGTCTGCAGATCGCCGAGCTTGAGCAGCGTGCGGACGTCGTTGGGATCGTCTTCGACCAACCGCTCGTATTCGCGTATCGCTTTTTCTATCTGGCCCTTTTGCAGGTACTTCTGGGCGAGGGCGCGAATTTTGTCACGATTGATGGCCACGTAATCTCACTATAACCCAACGAGAGCGCCGTGTTCTCATTCTTACCATGCCATTGGCGACGGGCCCAAATGTGGGTAAAGGTGGCAAGGTGCGATCCAAAGGAACATGCCTCATGACCGAGAGACAGTTGCAGCTCACCCGCCCGCTCGTGGCGCTCGATCTCGAGACCACGGGCCTCGACGCCACCCGCGATCGGATCGTGGAGATAAGCTGTATCAAGCTCATGCCCGACGGCACGCGCGAGGGGCGCACGCGGCGCATCAACCCCGGCATTAAAATCCCCGAGGCGGCGGCGCGCATACACGGCATCCGCGACGCGGACGTGGCCGAGATGCCCACCTTCGCAGAGCTCGCCCGGGGGCTGCTCGCTTTTCTGGCGGGCGCGGATCTCACCGGCTTCAACATCGAGCAGTTCGACCTGCCTATCTTGCGGCGCGAGTTCGAGCGCGCGGGCATCACGTATCCGAGCGAGCCCGTGCGCGTGCTCGACTCCTTCCGCATCTATGTCGCGCACGAGCCGCGCGACCTCGGCGCGGCCTATCGCTTCTATTGCGGCAAGGAGCTCGAGCGGGCCCACAGCGCCGAGGCTGACGCGACGGCCGCCGCCGAGGTCTTGCTCGCCCAGGTGCGGCGTTACGAGGATCTACCGCTTCGCATAGAAGATCTGCACGAGGCCTGTCACCCGCAGCACCCCGACTGGCTCGATCCGGAGGGCCGGCTCGTCTGGCGCGGCGACAAGGTCGTGCTCTCCTTCGGCAAGCACCGCGAGCGGCCGCTGCAAGATCTCGTCCTCGAGGTCCCCGACTACTTGCGGTGGATCATCAAGTCGGATTTTTCACGAGAGGTGGTGAGCGTCATCGAGGCGGCGCTCGCAGGCGAGCTCCCTTCGCGCGCGGCGTTGAAATAGCCCCCCTCGGGGAGCCACTCCTCGATGTGCAAGACCCGCGGCGGCCCGGCGATAAAGGGCGAGCGGCCGAGCTCATCGATGGCTGCTTGCACCGCGCCGACTCTGGCCTCGCGCGTCAAGACCTCCACGACGCCGAGCGTGTGATCGGAAAGCTCGCGGGCGTGCGCGCTGTTGATGTTGATGTCATGGGCGCCGAGCATGGAGGTGAGCTTGCCGATGACCCCGGGCTCGTCTCGCACGGGGAAGCGCATGTAGAACCCCGTGCTCACCTCTTCTGGGGCGGCGAGCTTGCGCTCTCCCCAGCGCCACGCGAAGCTCGGCGCGCTCTGCGGCGACGAGCCGCGCGCGGCGATCTCGATCACGTCTGCCAAGATGGCGCTCGCGGCCGGGCCGGCGCCGGTGTCGCGGCCGATCAAGACCACCTCGCCCGTGTCCTCGCCGTCTACGACGAAGGCGCTGAACTCGTCTTGCACCATCGCGAGGAAGGTGCCGCGCGGCACGAACGCCGGGCAGACGCGCAGCTCGACGCCGCTCGGCGTGTCCTTGGCCACGCCGAGCAGGCGCACCACGTAGTCGAAGGTGGCGGCGCCCGCGATGTCTTCGAGGGTGATGTCGGCGATGCCGAAGGTCGCGATGTCCTTCGGATGCGCCTCGAGGCCGAAGGCCAACGCCGCGATGGTCGAGAGCTTCTGCGCCGCGGCGACGCCGCGAAGCTCGAGGTCGAGGTCGCGGGCGAACAGCGCGCGCTGCTTGGCCATGGCCACGGCCTCCGCAAACGACACGCGATCGAGGGCCATGCGCGAGAGCACGAAGTTGCACGGGCCGCTCAAGATGGCCGTGATGCCACGAACGCGCGTGACCGCGAGCGCGCCGGTGAGGGCGCTGGCGATGGGGACGGCGGCGCCCACCGCCGCCTCGAAGCGGAGCTGCACGCCGCTTTGGTGCGCGAGGTCTAAAAGCTCGGCCGCGTGCGCGGCGAGCAAGGCCTTGTCCGCGGTGACGAGATCGCGGCCGGCGTTGATGGCGCGCCGCGCGAGCACGTACGCTCGTTGTACGTCTTCGATGAGGTCGATCACGATCGAGGTCATCTCGTCTTTGACCATGGCGTCGAAGTCGTGGCCCACCTCGACGCTCGAGGTCATAGCCGGCGAGGTCTCGCCTTGGTCGAGCACGATGTGTCGGACGGTGAGATCGATGCCGTGCCGCTCGCGCAGCGTGTCGCGCTGCTCTGCGAGCAAGCGCAAAAGCTCACAGCCTACCGCGCCGCAGCCGAGTAGCCCGAGACCAATTTGTCGGTACATGCCATCAACCCATGCGCAAAACGCGCGTTACGAAGGGACGCAACAACCCCGTCAACGTCTGCGACTCGATGAAGAAAGCGTCGTGACCGTATGGCGTCGAGAGCAGCTTGAACTCGGCGTCCTTGCCGAGGTTTCGCAAGCGGCCGGCGAGTCGCTGCGGCCCGCGGCTGTCGAAGAGGATGTCGGTGTCTATCCCGACGAGGCAGACGGGGGCGATGACGCGCGTGAGCGCCTCGTCGAGGCTCGAAAAGCCGTGGGCCACGTCGAAGGTGTCGAGGAGGCGGGTCAGGCGCAGGTAGCTCTGCGCCTCGAAGCGCTCGACGAGCTTTTGCCCCTGGTAGCGCAGGTAGCTCTCCACCTCGTAGCGCAGATCCCCCTCCGTGCGCCGCGCCTTTTCGACCTCGTTGCGCCCGAAGCGCGCGTTGAGCTCTTGCGGGGTGCGGTAGCTGATCATCCCGAGCATGCGCGCCGTGGCGAGGGCCTGGTCGAGCAGCTCGGGGATCTCGGGGTGCTTTAGGGCGTTTAAGATGGCGAAGCGCCCGACGTCTTGCAGGGCGATCACCCACGGGCTCGCCCGCTCGTCGCAGGCGATGGCGAGGGCGCCGCCGATGGCGTCAGGGTATTGCACCGCCCACTGCAAGGCTTGCTGGCCGCCGAGCGAGCCGCCCACCACCAGCGCGACGCGCTCTATGCCGAGGGAGCGGAGCAGCTCGCGCTGCACCGCGACGACGTCGTGCATGACGGGGTAGGGGAAGGAGCTGCCCCAGAGCTCGCCCGTGGCGGGGTTTGTGCTCGAGGGACCATACGTGCCGTAGCACGAGCCGAGCACGTTCGCGCAGACGACGTAGCAGCGCTCGGTGTCGATGAGCTTCTTCGGGCCGACGAGGCCGTCCCACCAGCCGGGCTTGTCGCCCTCGTGGTGCGAGGCTACGTGGCTGTCGCCGGTCAGGGCGTGGCAGATCAAGACGGCGTTGCCGGCGTCTTTGGCTAGCGTCCCGTAGGACTCGTAGGCTACCACCACGTCACGGAGCTGCTCGCCGCTCTGCAAGACGAGCGGCTGCTCGCGAAAGAGGGTCGCGCGCTCGAGGTTTTCTTCCTCGCTCACTTTACGACCTTGGCCGCCACGCCCATCGCCGCGCCGTCGACGCCGCCCGTGTGCAGCCGCACGCCGTACTCGATCGAGTCGTGCAGCGCGAGCCACGAGGCCTCGATGACGTTCTGCGAGGCGCCCATCGTCCCCCAGGTGCGCGAGCCGTCGGTGGTGTCGACGAGCACCCTTATCGACGCGGCCGTGGCGCTGTGGCCGTCGAGGATACGCACCTTGTAGTCGCTGAGCTTGAGCTTCGCGATCACCGGGTAGACCGGCAACAGCGCCTTGCGGAGCGCCTGGTCGAGCGCGTTGACAGGGCCGTCCCCCTCGGCGGCGGTGTGCACCACCTCGCCGCGCACGCGGACCTTCACCGTGGCCTCGGCGAAGGTGCCGCGCTGGTCGCGGTGCTCGACGCTCACCATGTAGTCGATGAGCTCGTAGAGCGGCACGTACTGCGGCGCGTGCCGCATCATGAGCAAGACGGCCGAGGCGTCGGCCGCCT
>CAYXQW010000322.1:0-3994 GCA_964466695.1 uncultured Bdellovibrionales bacterium | reverse complement strand
TCGCGGTGGCGGCAGCCGCGCTCGTATAGTCGGTGGCTTGCCACGGACTCGCTCCTTCCGGAGAAGCGACGAGGAGTTTTCGTGTATCCAAGCCACCATCCAAGAACGCCACGTGCGAGCCCTCTCGCGGTTCCCACGCGAGGGCGCTCGTCGATACACGCGCGTAACAGTCGGCTGTGGAGAGAGGTCCCGTGATGACCTCCGCCTCCGTGAGCGCATCCACGCAGTACGCGAAGCCGCTGCCGGGCTCTCCCCAATAGGCCACGCGGGTCTCGTCGGGTGAGAGCGCGAAGCCGTAGACAAAGAAGTCATCCTTGTTGATCTGCTGGTGCGCGGTGCCGTCGGGGTGGGCGCGGTAGAATTCTTGCACTAAAATAGCGTCCATGTCGCCGCGGTAGACTACCCACGTACCGTCCGCGGTCCACCTCGGGCTCTCGGCGTCGACGCCATTGCAGCCCGTGCTCGCCGGCGTCTTCACCAAAACCCTCCCCGTATTGTCGGGGAAGACCGTGTAGAGCGCTGCGGCGATCGGGGCGACCGGGTTTTGGGCTTGCGCAAAGAGCAGCCGCGAGCCGTCGGGTGACCACTCATAGCCCGTGACGTCGTAGCCTCCTGGCACCGACACCTCCTCCACCTCGCGGCTGTCGATGAGGCTCGCGACATGGAGCGTGAGCGGCGCCTCCTCCTCCATCTTGGCGGCGAACGCGACGAAGCGCTGGCCGGGCGCGACCTTGAAGCTCGCGATGGTCTGGCTCGCGTCCTTCGTGGCGGCGAGCTTTACGAGCCCCGTACCGTTCGTGTTGACCTTGAAGAGCTCGGCGCTCCCCGGGGAGCTCGCCGCGGCGTTCAGCACGAGCCCCGTAAAGGCGTCTTGCTGCGTCGCGCACAGCGTCTGCTTGGTGCTTGTCGCCTCCTCGTCGGGCTCGAGCAAGCCGTCGCCGTCATCGACCCAGGCCGTCACCTCGACGCCGCCCAAGGGGCAGAGCGCGTCGGGCGGGGTGGGGACGGCGATGAACCTGGAGTCGGCGCCATCGCCGCCCGCGAGGCCGCTCTCGCCGTTGCACAAAGGCCAGCTCGAGGTGATCTCCTCGGGATCGAGCACGCTGTTGCGGTTCTTGTCGAGGCCGACCGAGATTTGACTCCCGCCGCTCGGGCAATCCTCGGGGCTCGCCGTCGTGACCGAGGCCAGGCTCAAAGTCCCCGTGCTCCCCGTGCTGCCGCCGCCGCAGGCTACGAGAGCAAACGCGAAGATATAAAAGCGGATGCACGCCATAATTATGTTACTCCTTTATTTTGTTGAGCCCATTACGATCTCGATCTTTCAAGCATGGATGAGAGCGCCGCGTTCGTCAACGTGTCGCCGCATACTCAGCCGATCTTGCGCGAGCGCTCGAGGATGCCGGAAAGCCTCGTGATCACCTCGTCGCGTCGCGTGTCCGAGAGCGAGAGGATGTCCTGCAGCGCCTGGCCGATGTGGGGGATGTACCGCTCGATGTACTTGGCCTTCTTCTCCTGATCGGCGATGCGCCGCCTGCGGCTGATGTGCCGCGCGAGACGGCGGCCGCACTCTTGCAGCGCGAACTTGAGCTCGCTCGCCACCTCGTCGTAGTGGGCCACGGCCTCTTTGGCCTCGGAGGTGAAAGGCACCCACACGCTCGCCATGTGCACCATGATGAGCAAGGGCCCCGCGGGCAGGGCCCCGCGCGATTGATCTACGTGGTAGCTCTTCCAGTTGGTGCGCGCGACCGCCTGCGTCATGGCGCAGGCGCCTTGTTGATAGAGCAGGGGGACGCGGTTGGCGAAGCGGTAGAGGGTGCAAAGCTCGTCGGCCGGCAGCTCACCGCCGTAGGCGAGCGCCGCCTCCACCTGGAAGGGGTTGCCGCGATAGACGCGCGGGGCGCGGCTTACGGCCGTGAGGAAGTAGGGCTTGCCAAAGACCGAGATCACACCCGTGCGATCGAGCTCTTGCTCCGCTGGATCCGGGGCGAGCTCGGTTATGCCATGCTTGAGCGCGGCCTGTACGCGGCGCTCCGCGGCGTCGACGGCGGTCATCCCCGGCAGCTCGGGCGCGCCCGGATCGCGCGCCGCCTGCTTGCGCGCGACCTCGCTCGCGAGGTGATGCTGTACGAGCAGGGCCCGAAGCCCCGCGAGCAGGGCCGCCTCGCCGATCGGCGCGAGGCAGTTGGTCGGCGGCGCCATGATCTTGGCCTTGGCGATGGCCGCGTAGATCGCCTCCATCTGCGCCTGGGTCACGCGCTTGAGAGCATGGTCGGGAGAGAGGCGCGCGGCGCGGCAGAGCTCTTGCGCGAGAGCCGGCGAGACGCGCGAGAAGTCGCTCTGCAAGAAGCTCGCGAGCGTGCGGCTCGCCGAGGTTTGTTGCATGCGCAAGAGCACGCCGAACTCGACGCCGTGCGGGTGAGGCTTGATCTCCCGGGTCTCGGGCGGCAAATCCTCGGTCACGCGCGGATAGACCACGGGGGCCTTCGCCGGCGGCAGGTACGTAAGGCGCGCGTGCGGGTTCGCGAAGGCCACCTGCTGCACCCACTCGTCGAGCGAGCGCTTGCCGCCTTTGTAGGTCGCCTCCATCTCGATCAACACCGACGTGCCGTGGCTCTTCTCGAGCCAGTGCGGTGAGGTGTCCTCGGTCTCGTGGAAGACCACGGGCTTGTTCTTCTGCGCGTCGATGGCGAGGTCGCAGGCGTAGGCCGGCCTCCCTCTGCCCGTCTTCGAGATGACGTGCACCGGCTTGCCGGTGGTGAGCTGCCCGTACATACCCGCCGCCGAGATGCCGATGCCCTGCTGGCCGCGCGACTGGCGGAGCCTGTGGAACTTCGAGCCGTAGAGGAGCTTGGCGAAGACCTTCGGCACCTGCGCCTTGATGATGCCGGGACCGTTGTCCTCGACCAGCATGCGAAAGCGGCTCTCGCCTACCGGCTCGATGACGATCCTGATGTCGGGCAGGATGCCGGCCTCCTCGCAGGCGTCGAGCGAGTTGTCCACGGCCTCCTTGATGCACGTCAGCAGCGCCTTCCTCGGGTTGTCAAATCCCAGCAAATGCCGGTTCTTCGCGAAGAACTCGCTGATCGAGATCTCGCGCTGGAGCTCGCCGAGCTTCTCGGCGGTGAGCCGCCCGCGCTCAGGCTTGGCCTTGACTTTGAGCTTTTGGGGAGGCGTTTCGGCAAAGGAGAGCTGCTGGACCACATAAACCTCTGGGTAGGAGCTGCCATCGCCCCTAGCCCGCGTGTTCGTGCGAAGTCAACTCTCCTGACCTTTCAGTGCACCGCGCTGCTGTGCATGAGCTGCATGGGGTCGATGCCCATGTCGCCGAGCGCGGTCTCCCAGAGGTCCTCGGCGCCCACGTCGAAGACGACGCGTGAGCTCGGCTGCCCGAGCAGCCAGGCGCCCGCGGTGAGCTCCTCGGCGAGCTGATTTGGGCCCCAACCCGCGTAGCCGAGGAAGACCCGGCAGCGCTCGGGCGGCGCATCGGCGAGTAGCTGCAAAGACTCGAGCGAGTAGCTCAACCTTATGCCCTCGATCACGGGCTCGGTCTCGGGACCCTGGTGCTCGGAGGCGTGCAGGATAAAGGCCCGCTCGGGCTGCACGGGCCCGCCCTGGAAGACGAGAGAGCTTTTGCCCGCGCCCCACTTCAGGCTCTGGCTCGCGCAGAAGCTGTTGATGTCGAGGTCTGTCGGCCGATTGAGCAAGAGCCCCATCGAGCCGTGCTCACCGTGATCGAGCATGAGTACCACGCCGCGTGCGAAGCTCGGGTCGCCGAGCTGAGGCATGGCGATTAGCAAGGCGGGCGCGGCGAGCTCGGTCTCTACGGTCATAGTCCCCAAGATAGCGGTTCCGTGGCGGGAGGGCTAGCCAGCCCACGCCTTTCGAGGAGCACCATCGTCCACGGAAACGGCTTTTTTACGGCCAAGACACGCGCCGCGCCGGCGCCAAAGCGCACGAAGGCGTCTTCGGCGCCGAGCCCCTCGGCGAGAACGGG
>CAYXQW010000321.1:0-4001 GCA_964466695.1 uncultured Bdellovibrionales bacterium | reverse complement strand
AAAACGAGCGCCAGAACGCCGACCGGTTTGGAAGCCGTTGCGAGCAGAGGTACTAGGAGGAGAGCCGAAGAGCGCATCAAGAATCGCGATTTCTGGTGATCACGTCGTTGCAGCTCGTCTTGAACGGGGTGTCCGCGGGGCCCGTGTAGCGCGCACCATCGGCCGTGCGCGGAAAGGCGAGATCGAGCATGACCTCCTCGAGCTCGCGGTTCCCCGAGCGCAGGGCATCGACCTCGGCCTCGATGGCGGCCTCGGCGGCCTCCTTCGCGAAGGTCTTGGTGATGGTCTTCGTCACGTCGGGGCCGGGTATGGGCACTAGGTCGAGCGCGAAATCGAAGATCTTCGCCACCTCCTCGGCCTGCGCCTTGATGTCGTCGGTCTTGCGGCGGATGCCCACGATGGTCCCCCCGGTGACGTAACCGAGGGTCTTCGCGAGCGCGTGGTGCCGTTGCCCCGTGGTGCCAGGCTCCTCGGACTCGAAGCGCGCGATCGGATCACCCGCGCCGCCGGCACCACGCTGGATGGTGCCGATCACGCTACCGAGCACGTCGGCGCGGCCCTGATCGATCATGACGTGAGCATAAACAGAGTACGCCTTGCCGTAAGAGTCGACCTGCTCACTGAGCCAAGAACAGATCCGCTCGGTGTCCGACAACAAGAGCTCGGTCATGGCATCGCTCACGACCATTGCGTCCGCCTTCTTGTCGAGCGCGATGATCCCAAACGAGCCCGCCTCTTTTATCTCCTTGAGCGGCTTCGCCGCGGCCGCGAAGACCTTGGCCTTGACATCGGGGCTATACGCGCCAGCCGCCGCCTTCACGATCGCGACGAGCAGCGAGGGCTCGTGGTCCGCGTGCATGGAACCTGCGCCCTGCCCGATCGAAACATTAATGAAGCGCTCGCCCGCCGCCGCCTGCATCACGCTCACGACCTGCGCGTCGTCGAGAGCGTAGAAGGCCACGTTGAAGTTACGCCCTGACAAGCTCGCGAGCACCGCGCCCACGGCGATCGCGTCCGGGTCGCCGCGGCGCATCTCCGAGACCCCGATGTGCGCCTCAAGACGCGAGCTCTCGCCCTCGACCGTGCGCGGCGCCATGGCCTTGATGAAGGCCAGCTTGGTCGCGTTCGAGCCGTACTGGGCCACGGCTTCGCCGAGCGCCACCTTGTCCTCGTAGTCGCAGACGCTCGCGGCGAGCTTCGCGAGCTGCTCGCCCGAGAGCTTGCGCGCGAGCGTTTCCATAAGGCCGCGCCGCTCCTCGAGCGACAACCCGCCGAAGCCGAACCACGCGCCGCTGTGCAGCTCGCGCTGCCAGGTGGAGAGCTCCTGCGCCGAGAGGCGATCGAAGACCTCCCGCGCGACCCCGGCGGGGAGGCCGGCGAAGATCTCGCCGATCTCCATCAAATCGGCGTGCGTGACGTCGCCATCACTGTCGTTCAACAAGACCTTGATGCGCGCGTAGGCGCGATCCGCCTCGCTCGCCTTGGCCGGCGCGGCCGGGGCAGCAGGCGCGACCTGGCAGAGCCGCGGCGCCGCACTGCGCACGGCAGGCGCCCAGCCTACACAACCGCCTGCAGCGACGCGCGGGGGCGCGCCCGCTACCGGTTGCCGCGCCACGGTAAGATCCGGGGCGTAGGCGAGAGGCCTCGAAGCAACAGCAAGATCGGGCTTGGGGAAATCAACCATGATTATACGCCTACACGCGAGCCACCAGGGCTGGTTATGCCGTGCCGGGGAGCAATCGGCGCGCGTGCTCGACGTCGCTCTTGAGCTGTGCCTTCAAGTCATCGATGTTGTCGAAACGCCGCTCGTCGCGGAGCCGATCGACGAAGCTGAGCGTTATCTCCGAGCCATAAAGAGAGCCACCACCATAATCGAGCAGGTGCGCCTCGATCTTGACCTCGGTGCCGCCGAAGGTCGGCGCCTGACCGATGTTGACCACCATCTGCCGCTCACCGAAGCCGCCGTACGCGAAGCCGGCGTAGACCCCCTTGGCCGGCCACAGCTCGTTGCGACTCGCGACGTTCGCCGTCGGAAACCCGAGCAGCGAGCCGCGCTCGGCGCCGCGCACCACGAGCCCCGAGAGCTCGAACGGCCGGCCGAGCAAGAGCGACGCGCCGCGCAGCGCTCCCGCCCAGATATATTCGCGGATCTTGGTGGAGCTTATGGAGATCCCCTCAACCTCCATGAGCCCGATCGGGTGCACCCCGAAGTCGAGCTCGCGACCGAGCGCCGCCAACGAAACGATGTCGCCCGCGCGCCCCCGACCGAAGGTGAAGTTCTCGCCGACCACCACGTCACGCACGCCGAGCCGACCGACCAGGATCTCGCGCACGAAGGCCGAGGCCTCCATGGAGGCGAGCTCGGCGGTGAAGGGCTCGATCATGACCGTGTCGAGCCCGAGCATGTCGAGCCGCGCGAGACGCATGTGCAGAGGCTCGATGAGCTTGGGCGCCACCGCCGGATTCAACAGGCGCGCGGGGTGAGGGTCGAAGATGTACGCGCAGCTCATCACGGAGGCCGCGCGCGCGAGGCTTTGAACCTCCGCGAACAGGGCCTGATGACCGAGGTGGACACCGTCGAAGATACCGATGCCGGCGACACACCCTCCCGGCGCGCCGCGTAAGCCACTGCTGCCACGAATGATCTGCATGTTTTATCGCCGCGATTATAGCGCGCCAGGCGGGGAAGACTAGTCTTCCTCTTCGGCCTTGGGCTTGTACTCTGCGACGATCTGCGCCTGCACCGATGGTGGCACCGACTCGTAGTGCGAGAAGTCCATGTTGTAAGACCCCTTGCCCGCGGTCACCGACTTCAAGAAGGACTGGTAGTCGAGCACCTCGGCCATCGGCACGCTGCCGCTCACCGCCACCATGTTGCCCGGCCGTTGCTCGGTGCCATTTATGCGCCCGCGCCGCGAGGACATGTCGCCCGCGATGTCGCCCATGTGGTCGCTGGGCACCACGACCTCGATGTTGACGATGGGCTCCAAGAGCTGCGGCTTCGCCTTCTGCACCGCGTCCTGGAAGGCGCGCCGACCCGCGGTTACGAACGCGATCTCCTTCGAATCCACCGCGTGGCTCTTGCCGTCGTAGACCTCGACCCGCACATCTTGCAGCGGATAACCGGCGATGACGCCGTTCACCAATGCCTGGCGCACACCCTTCTCCACGGCGGGGATGTACTGCGTGGGGATCGCCCCGCCGAAGACGTCGTTTGCGAACTCGAACCCCGCGCCGCGCGCGAGCGGCTTCACCCTCAGGAACACCTCGCCGAACTGCCCCGCGCCGCCGGTCTGCTTCTTGTGGCGATGATGCCCCTCGGCCGGAGCGCCGATGGTCTCACGATAGGCGATCTTCGGCGGCCGTGTGTCGACCTCGACGTTATAGCGAGTCTTGAGGCGCGCGAGCATGATGCGCAGATGAAGCTCGCCTAGGCCGCGCAGCACGAGCTCGTTGGTCTCGCTGTTGCGGTCGGCGACAAAGCACGGATCCTCGGCGGCGAGCTTGTGCAGGGCCACCGAGATCTTGCCGTCGTCACCGCGGCTCCGCGTCTGTACGGCGAGGCCGAACATGGGGGTGGGCAGCAGCACCCGCGGCGCGCGCAGATGCGCCTGCTCATTGTGATCGTGCAACACGACGTCGCGCACGATCTCCTCGATCTTGGCAACGGCGCAGATGTCCCCCGGCACGGCCTTGTCGATCTCGACGTGCTCCTTGCCCTGCAGCCGCAGCACATGACTGACCTTGAAGGCCTTGCGGCCCTCGTTGATGAAGAGCTGCGACTCCTTGGTGATGGTGCCCTGATGAACGCGAAACATGCCGAGGCGGCCGACGAAAGGATCGATGGACACCTTGAAGACGTGCGCCACCACGTGCAAGCTCGCGTCGGGCTCGAATTTGGTCGCGACCAGCGCCTCACCCTCGCCGCTCTGGAAAATGTGCGGGTTGAAGGCGACGGGGCTCGGCAAGGCTCGAACGATGAAAGAGAGCAGCTCGCCCAC
>CAYXQW010000320.1:0-4020 GCA_964466695.1 uncultured Bdellovibrionales bacterium | reverse complement strand
ATACGGGTCGCTGTGCTTAATATAATTTTACTTCGTGAGGTTGGCCTGACCACTGTTTGGTGGAGGCATGGTTTCCCTCCCCCCCCAACCTTTACCAGCGGTGGTTAGGCCTTTTTCTTAAAAACCGCCGGTTGCCAAAAGCAGCCGGCGGTTTTTTTGTGCCCAAAAGCTCGTAAATCGTTTGGGAGTGGCCGCGCTCGTCGTGTACCATGCGAGCTTATGTTTTCTGTTGTTAGCTGCGCCCTCATAGCTCTCTCTTCGCTCGCGGCGGCTACGGCCTCGGCCCCATCGGCCTTGACCGCCGAGCTCGACAACATCCTCATGAGCGATGCGCTCGTCGGCGCGCGCGTAGGCGTCTACATCAAGCGACTCGACAACAACCAGCAGCTCTACGCGCAAGCGGCGGATACGCTCTTCATCCCGGCCTCGAACGTCAAAATCGTGACCTCGGCGGCGGCTCTTCATCACTTCGGCCCCGACTATCGCTTCAAAACCGAGGTCTCGCTCGTCCCCCAGGGTGGCAACAACCAAAAGGGGACCTTGGTGATCAAGGGCTACGGCGACCCCTCGCTCGTGCCCGAACGGCTCTGGTACCTCGCCACCCGCGTCTACTTCGCGAAGTTGCGCGAGCTCGACGGCATCATCGTCGACGACAGCTACTTCGAGGGCACGAGGCTCGCCAACGGTTTCGAGCAAGATCGCACCGACAACGCCTACATGGCCCCGAGCGGCGCCCTCTCGGTGGGGTTCAACGCCATCCTAATCCACGTGCAACCCGGGGACGCCGCCGGGCTCGGCGCGCACGTCATGGTGGACCCGGTCTCGGACTACACCGTGCTCGAAAACAGCGTGAAAACCGTGTCGCGCGGTCGCACGAGCGTGACCGTAGAGGTCTCGCCCGCGGGTGACCGCGATCGCGTGCGTGTCTCTGGTCGCATCAACCTCAACGATCCCGGTCGCGCTTACTGGCGTCGCATCAACAACCCTCCCATGGCCGCAGGCGAGTTGCTCAAGACCATCCTGCAATCGCTCGGGGTGAAGGTCCGCGGCAAGGTGCGCACGGGCACCGTGCCCCAAAACGCCGTCCGCATCACGACCGTCGCCTCGCCGCGTCTCGCCGACATCTTGGCGAGCGTCAACAAGAGCTCGAATAACTTCATGGCAGAGCAGGTCGCGCTCGCCCTCGGCGCCGCCCGCTTCGGCCCCCCCGCCACCTGGGACAAGGCCCAGGCCGCCTTCGACGACTTCTTGACCAACACGGTAGGCCTCGCGCCCGGCACCTACACCTTACGCAACGGCAGCGGCCTGCACGACGTCAACCGTATGAGCCCGCGACAGCTCGTGGCCGTGCTCGAGCTCATGAAGCGCAACTTGCAGCTCGCCCCGGAGTTCACCGCCTCGCTCGCCGTGGCCGGATCGTCCGGCACCCTCACCGATCGCATGCGCAGCACGGAGGCGACCCATCTCTTGCGGGCCAAGACCGGCACCCTCTCGAACGCGAGCGCGCTCTCGGGATACTTAAGCGCCCGTAACGGCGCAACGATCGCCTTCTCTATCCTCATCAACAGCTACCGAGTGCCAGTCTCCAGCGTCTGGCGCGTGCAAGATCAGATCGGCGCCGCGCTCGCGAGCTTCGACTTCGAGCCTACGGCCGCAGAGCAACCCAACGCTACCGTGCTCGGCGAGCAAAGAGCGCATGCTCCATGAGCGCGCTCGCGATGAGCTGCCAAGACATCGATCACCTCGATGAGGCTGTAAAACAGCTACGTATCTCCTACGAGCGTTACTTCACGGGCCAGGAGAGGATCGAGCCCAAGAAGGAGCGCGAGGCCGTAAAAAAGGAGCTGCGAAGGCTCCTCGCCGACGACAACAAGAACACCGCGCGCCGCTATCGCCTACAGAGCCTACAAGCGACCATCATCACCTACGAGCAATACTGGAACCGCCTCTGCCGTCAGATCGAAGAAGGGACCTTCCTGCGCGACAAAAAGCGCGCCGAGCGCCTCCTCGCCACGAGGGACGAGGCGCCCGCGCCGCCAACTCGCGAGCACGACGAGACGCGGCGCGTGTACGAAGACTTCGTCAAGCTGCGCCAGAGCCTGGGTGACCAGAGCCAGGTGCCGTATGAGGCCTTCGCCGACTCGCTCGCCAAGCAGGCCGAGCTCGCCAGGACGCGCCTGCGCTGCCAGGAGGTGGTCTTCAAGGCGGCGATCAAAGACGGTCGGGTGGTGCTGAAGGCGAGGCCGCGTTAACGCCGTCGCGGCGTAAGATCGATATTCAAGATCACGACGTCACCGGCTGTGAGCTCGACGGTCTTTGTCTGCGGTACGTATCTCGGGCTCGAGATATAAACCTCGTAGCGACCGGCCTTGACCTCGATGTTGAACACACCCTTCTCATCGACCACGATCTTCTTTTTGATGCCACGGATAGAGACCCGGCCACGCACCGATTTACCAGTCTCGGCGTCGATGATCATGCCTCTTATGACCCCGGGCACGGTCTTCGCGAGCGTCAAGAGCTCGAGCTCGACCTCGGCCACCGCGTTCGGCGGGCCCTTCGGTAGGGTCTTCTCCGCCGCGTGGTATCCCGCCGCCTCGACTTGCAGCGCCACGAGCCCTTCGTTCACCAAGACGGACGAGATCAGAAACTCGCCCTTCTCTTTATTGAACACGAGCTTCGCGTCGCCCACGCCAGAGACCTTGAGCTTGGCCGTGGGGATCGCCTTGGCCGTAGCCTTGTCGATGATACGGCCGCGGATCTCGAAGATGGGCGGCGGTGGTGGCGGCGGCGCCTCCACACAAGCCCCTGCCTCACACACTAGACCATCGCCACAGGGGTTGGTCGGACCACAGGGGGGAGGCGAAGGAGGAGGAGGAGGAGGAGGAGGCGGGGGAGGAGGAGGCTCCTCGTGGAAAAAGGCCCACCTTCCTACGAGGCGCGCAAAAGCCGCCCATGGAGGGAGCCCCGGAGTCGGGCTCGAGACCTCGGGCGCTCCCGCGACGCGCAGATCGCCACCCACGGCGAGCTCTAAGTTGCGCCCCGACAAGGCGAGCAACTTGAGACCCGCGGAGGCGCACACGGGGTTTACCGCGTCTCGCAGCGCCACGGCGTACGAGCCCGCAAGCTCGGCGAAGCCGCCCGCGGCGAACGCCTGCGACAACGGAAACAGCGCCTGCGCACCGAGACCGTAAGTCGCCGCGTCCTCACCGTAGATGCCCGCGACATACCGCTCCGCAGCGCTTACCTCCCGATCGTATATGCGGAGCATGTGATCGATCGTGTAACCGGCGTTGGCCGCGAGCACGATGCCCGGGCGCGGCTCGAAAGAGAAGGCCGCGTTGATCCGGTAAAGCGCCGCCTCGGGCGCGAGCCCGGAGCCGTCGGCGGAGGTCGGGATGGTCGCCGAAAGTCCTAGGCCCAACGACAATTCGGGCCGCAACGGATAACGCCCCTCGAGGCCGAAGGTAGGGTTGCCACGATAGCCGGTGTAGCGCGGCATCAGCGCGTCATTACTATTTGACACGAAGTCCCAGCTCCCAAAGAGCCATAGATACTCGACGGGCGAAAAACCAGCCAACACGAGCCCGGCCTTGCGCTCGTTCTCATCACCTTCAACGAGAAAATCCGTGGCCGCGGCATAATGCCCCGCGAAGCTCAGCAGCAGCTCGCCGGGCTGCGGCGCTTGCGCGGTGCTCAGGCGATGAAGCCCCGGCGCACCGTTAACCCCGCTCGCCCGCAAAGGCTCAAGCTCCCGCCGTGGAGCAGCTTTGGCGCTCACAACCGCGAGGGACGATCCGGCGACGAACAACAAACAGGCTATCGCAAACCGCATCTATAGAAACGTCTCATCCGAAGAGTGCCTTGTCAAATCTATGAGCTCCCGCACCGAGCTCTTTGTTGACAGACCGGCATCGGTTTTGATAGGGCGCGGTCTCTTTCGCGGGGCCGCTATAGGCCCACAACGCCCCCGCTCTTGCGGGCCGCCGGTGGAGATATTGCGTGGCACGACATAAATCA
>CAYXQW010000319.1:0-4026 GCA_964466695.1 uncultured Bdellovibrionales bacterium | reverse complement strand
CAAACAACACCACCCACGAACCCACCTGCATGACGTAGGACTGGGTCGCGAGCTCGGTCGGACCCATGCGCGCGACGAGGCTCGTGACGGCCATCAAGGCGAGCCACCAGCACACGTTCTCACCCGCGGCGGGTAGGCCTATGCGCAAGATCCGCCGCACCTCGCGCACGGGCCAGACGAGATAGGCCCGCACCCCGATACGCACGCTCGTCCGCGCGCGCACGAGCCACCACAAGGCCGCGAGGGCCACGACGCGGCTTATGACCGTGGCGATGGCCACGCCCATGATCCCGAGCTTCGGGAAGCCGAGCAGCCCGAAGAGCAGGAGGAAGTTGCCGATCACGTTGATGACGTTCTGCACCGCCGTGACCCACATGGGGTCGCGCGGGTAGCCGTGCGCGCGCAGCACCGCGCCGCGCGCGATGTTCTGCGCCTCGAGGAACAAGGTGCCGCCCATGAGCGGCAGGTACTGCATGGCGAGCGGGATCAACTCCTCGGGCAGCCGGAGCAGCCCGATAACCGGGAGGGCGAAGGCGAACAGGAGCGCGCTCAAGAGGAGCCCGAGCCAGGTGTTGACGGCGATGGCGGTGGCGGCGATGCGGCTCGCGCCTCGCGGATCGCCGGCGCCCAGGTGATGCGTGATGACGATGCTCGAGCCGATGCCGACGAAGTTGAAGATGATGATGGCGAGGATCACGATCTGGTTCGACGGCCCGAGCGCCGCCACGGCGTGGTCGGAGACCCGACTCACCATGAGGGTGTCGACCGTGCCGACGAGCGCGTGCAGCCCCTGCTCGACGAAGATCGGCCCGCCGAGCGCGAGGAGCGTGAGCTTCTTGCGGGCGGTCACGCGCGCATCGCGGCGAAGAGGTCTGCGCCCTTGTCGTCGATGACGATGAAGGCCGGGAAGTCGACGACGTCGATGGCGAAGACGGCCTCCATGCCGAGCTCCTCGTAGTCGAGGACCTCGAGGTGGCGGATGTGCTTTTGCGCGAGCGCGGCCCCCGGGCCGCCGATCGAGCCGAGGTAGAACCCACCGTACCGCCGGCAAGCATCGACGACCGCGGCCGAGCGGTTGCCCTTGGCGATCATGACGAGCGAGGCGCCCGCGGCCTGGAAGGCCTCGACGTAAGGGTCCATGCGCGCCGCGGTGGTGGGCCCGAAAGATCCGGCCGCCATGCCGGGAGGGGTCTTGGCCGGCCCGGCGTAGTAGATCGGGTGGCGCGTAAAGTAATCGGGGAGCCCCTCGCCGCGATCGAGCCGCTCCTTGAGCCGCGCGTGCGCGATGTCGCGCGCCACGACGAGCCGCCCGGTGAGCGCGAGGGCCGTGCCCACGGGGTAGCGCGAAAGCTTACGGCGCACCTCGTCGAGCGGGCGGGAGAGATCGATCGGGACCTTAGGCGCGCGCGCCTCGTCACTTTGATCGATGAGCCAGCGGCCCGGGTCGCGATCGAGCTCCTCTATGAAGATGCCGTCGCGCGTGATCTTGGCCTTGACGTTGCGGTCGGCCGAGCACGAGACGCCGATGCCGATGGGGCACGAGGCCCCGTGCCGCGCGAGGCGGATGACCCGCACGTCGTGGCAGAAGTGCCGGCCGCCGAACTGGGCGCCAAAGCCGAGCGCCCGCGAGGCCTCGAGGAGCTGCTCTTCGAGCTCGAGGTCGCGAAAAGCCCGCCCCGCGGGCGAGCCGCTTTTCGGCAAGGAGTCGTAGTAACCCGCCGAGGCGAGCTTTGTGGCCTTCATGGTGGCCTCGGCCGAGGTGCCGCCCACCACCACGGCGAGGTGATACGGCGGGCACGCGGCCGTGCCGAGCTCGGCCATCCGCGCGATCAAGAAAGCCGGCAAGTCGCGCGGGTTGAGGATGGCCCGGGTCATCTGGAACAGCATCGACTTGTTGGCCGAGCCGCCGCCCTTGGCGAGAAACAAGAAGCGATACTCGTCGCCCGCGGTCGCGTAGATGTCGATCTGGGCCGGCAGGTTGTTGCCAAAGTTTCGCTCCTCGTACATGCCGAGGGGCACGACCTGCGAGTAGCGGAGGTTCTCCTCCCGATAGGCGCGCTCGATGCCCAAAGAGAGAGCGCGCGCGTCGTCGCCGTCGGTCAAGACGAGGTGGCCCTTGTGGGCGACCACGATGGCGGTGCCGGTGTCCTGGCAGAAGGGGAGCTTGCCCTCGGCGGCGATGACCGCGTTCTCGAGCATGGCGCGGGCCGTGAGCTTGTCGTTGGCCGAGGCCATAGGATCGCGGAGGATCTCGGCGACCTTGCAGTTGTGCGCCGGCCGAAGCTTGAAGCTCACGTCGCTCATCGCCTCGCGCGCGAGCCTTACGAGCCCTTGGCTCTCGACTACGAGCAGCTCACGACCGCCAGCCGATATTTGCCCCACGTGCTCGCGCGAAAACAGCCGGTACGGGGTCTCGTCGCGGCCGAGCTCGAACATCTCTCCATCCATAAGCGCTCCCTCGCGCTCGCTCCTTACTTGCCAAAGAGCCACGCTTTAGCACATTCTCGCAGGCGATGACTCCGGCCGCAATCGCGCTCCTCGCTCTTTCGTACCTCGGCGCCACCGCCGACGTCTCGCGCCTGCGACCGCCGCCCGCGCCCGACGAGCTTCTAGGCATGCAGGTGGGCGCCCCTCTCGACGCCTGGCAGTACGCGCTCGGGGTCACCGCCTCTTACGTACGAAACCCCGTGGTCTGGCGCTACTCTGACGGCACCTACGACCCGGTGGTGACCTCCCAGGTGTTGCTCGACCTCGGGCTCGCCATCGGGCTCGGCAAGGGCTTCGACGTGGGCGTGGTGTTGCCCATCGCCGCCTCGCAGCGCGGCGAGGAGACGAGCCTTACGGGCTTGCCCGCAGAGCGCCTCTCGATGAGCGGCGCGGGCCTCGGCGACGTGCGCCTCGTGCCGCGCCTGGCGATCACCCACATGGCCACGACCGGCGTCGACCTCGCCGTGGCGGCCGAGGTCACCTTCCCCACCGGAGACGCCGAGCGCTTTCGCGGCGAGACCTCGCTCACGGTGACGCCACGTCTCATCGCGAGCGTGCCTTTGGCCCTGTTCGGGCGCGACTTCATCCCCACCATGAGCGCGGGCGTCTTGCTGCGACCACGCGCCGAGATCGCCGACGTCTCGCTGCATCACGAGCTCGACGTGCGCGGCGGCGTGAGCCTCCTCGCGACCAAAAACGTCACCCTGCTGGGGGAGCTCGACGCCGTGACCTCGGCGAAGTCGCCCTTCGGCGAGGGCGGGGTCACGGCCGGGGAGGCGCGGGGGGGCGTGCGCTTCGGGGTCGGCGCGGCCCTCGTGACGCTCGGCGCCGGCGCGGGGCTCTCGCGCGGGCTAGGCTCGCCCGAGTACCGCGTGTTTTTGGGCCTCGGATACGCGCCCGAGGTCAAAGACAGCGATCACGACGGCATCCCCGACCTCCTCGACGACTGCCCCGATGAGCCTGAAGACTTGGACGGCGACCGCGATCACGACGGCTGCCCCGATCAAGAGCCCGAGGAGCTCGAGGACGACTACGAGTACCACGTGGTCGAGTGCCCGAGCATCCCGAGCGGCGTCCCGACGATCATGGGCCAAGACGGCTGCCCGCTCGCCGACACCGACGGCGACGGCGTACCCGACATCCTCGACAAGTGCCCCACCGAGAAGGAGACCATCAACGGCATCGAGGACGAGGACGGCTGCCCGGACGAGGGCGAGGGCAAGACCATCTACCTCCCGAAGGACAGGATCGAGATCAAGGCCTCGATCTTGTTCGAGACCGGCAAGGCCGCCATCAAGCCCGAGTCGATGCCCATCCTCGACGAGGTCGCGCTGCAGATGCTCGCCCACCACGAGATCAAGAAGGTGCGCGTCGAGGGTCACACCGACAGCATCGGCCCCGATGCCTTCAACCTCCACCTGAGCCAGGACCGCGCCGACGCGGTGCGGCGCTACATCATCAAGAAGGGCGTGGCCAAAGAGCGCATCGTCGCGCAAGGCTTCGGCGAGTCGCGGCCCATCGCCTCGAACGCCACGTTGC
>CAYXQW010000318.1:0-4036 GCA_964466695.1 uncultured Bdellovibrionales bacterium | reverse complement strand
CCTCGGTAGTAACGGCGAAGTGAGGATACAGTCAACAGCCGGCGCGGGTCTTAGGGCCGCCAGAGCGTGCTGCGATAGTGTCGCAGCTCGGCGATGGACTGTTTGATGTCGCAGAGGGCCGTGTGCTTGCCGGTGTCGGGCTTTTCGTAGTGGATCTTGTGCCAGTAGCCGGCGAGCTCTTTGATGGTGGAGACGTCGATCTGGCGGTAGTGCAGGTAACCTTCGAAGGCTGGCATGTAGCGCACGAGGAAACGTCGATCTTGCCCGATGGAGTTACCGGCGAGGCGGGCGGTGCGATACGGCGCGTGCTGGCTCAAAAGCTCGAGGGCCTTCTGCTCGGCGTCGGCGACGCTAGTTTTGGATAGCGGGATCTGCGCGAGGAGCCCGGATTTCTCGTGCATGGCGCGCACGAAGGGCGACATCTCGGCGAGCACCGCGTCGGGCTGCCATATGGTGAGCTCGAGGGGCGGGGCCACCTCGTTGAGCTCGGTGTCGGTCAAGATCATCGCGAGCTGGACGATGGCGCACGTCTCGGGGTCGAGCCCGGTCATCTCGAGGTCGACCCAAGCAAGCAATGGCATCTTCATGCGTGCTCCGGGCTAGCTGGCCGAGGCCTGGTTTTGCCGCTCTCGCTCGACCGCTTCTACGCGGCGCGAGACATCGCTCGTCGCGTGCCTGAGGACGCGGAGGCTGTCCTCGGTGGTCTCCATCTTGGTGAAGAGCGGCTCGAGGCTCGCGCGCACCTCCTCGCGGAAGCTGTCGAGCGAGCTGATGTGCTCCGAGAGCTTGGCTATCCACTCCAGCGACTTGCGCTTCGCCAGCGCGAGCCCGTCGAGCTTTTGGTCGATGGCGTCGAGCCTGGCCTCGATGCGTGAGAGGGCGGTTTCGATCGGAGCTTCTTGCGGCATGATCTTCACGTTAGCACGCGCGTGGAGGCGGCGGCAAAAAAGTGGTCGCGCGGGTTTTTGGGCGCCGCGCAAGATCTGCTTGCTCGTCCTCGCGGGCCTTGTTAACCCATGAGTCGTGGATGACGCTTCGCTCAATCAGGCCGCGCTCTGTCGGGTGCCGACCTTGCCGCAAGAGACCACCGTGTTGTTTCCAGGTACGGTCTTGCCGTTGCATGTCACCGACGCCGAGACCTCGAGCCTGGTGGCCGAGGTGACAGCGACCGACCGCCTGGTGGTGGTGGTGAAGGTCGCGGCGGTCACCGAGGCGAGCACCAACCGGCCGCGGTTGTGCGAGTTCGGGTGTCTCGGCAGCATCATCCACGCCGAGAAGTTGCCGTCTGGTTCTTATAACGTCCTCATCCAAGGCCTGCAGCGCGTGCGGCTGATCCAGGAGATAACGGGCGAGCAGATCTATCGTCGCTTTCGCGTCGAGATCATCCCCGGCGCGTCTGACGTCGATCTGCTGCGCGCCTCGAAGCAGCTCGGGCGGCTCGAGAGCTGCATCATGAGCCTGCTCTCGGCCTTCTCCGGCAGCGACGAGCAGCTCTGCGAGGTGCTGCGCTCGACTCCGGATCCGGTGCAGCTCGCCGACGTGCTGGCCGCGGCGGCGATCTCTAACAGCGAGCTGCAACAGCGCTTGCTCGCGACGACCGACCTCGAGGAGCGGCTGCGGGCGCTGATCGACGGGCTCGCCGATGTCATGGTGAGGATAGGTGTGCCCCCCAAGGCGGCGCAGAGAAACTGACGGCGGTCGCCTCATGGGCACTTTGAGCTTGCTCGCGCTCGCCTTCGCGCTCGCGATGGACGCCTTCGCCGTCGCCGTCACCGCGGGGGTTCTCATCGAGCCTCTCACCGCGCGCCCGGTATTTCGCCTCTCTTTCCACTTCGGCTTGTTTCAGGCGTTGATGCCGGTGCTCGGGTGGTCTTTGGGCCGCGCCGTCTATGAGCACATCGCCGCGTTCGATCACTTCGTGGCGTTTGGCTTGCTCGCCGGCGTGGGCGCAAAGATGTTGAAGGACGGGCTCAGTGTCAGGGAGGAGGAGAGGCTGCCGTGTGATCCGAGCTCGGGCGCAACCATGATCTGCCTGTCTCTGGCCACGAGCATCGACGCGCTCGCGGCCGGGTTGTCGCTCGCGTTCTTGGGTGAGGGCATCTGGGTACCCGCGCTCGTAATCGGGGCGGTGGCCGCGACCATGACGGCGGCGGGGATGATGCTCGGCCGCCGCCTCGGCGATCTATGGGGCAAGCGAGTCGAGATCTTGGGCGGCGTCGTCTTGATCTCTCTCGGCGTGAAGATCGTGATCGAGCACGTCTGGCTGTCATGACAGCTCACGGTGACGTGAAATACGCGATGGCTTCGACGTCCGAGAGCGGATCGAGCGGCACCATGACCTCGATCGCTTCGTCTTGGGTGCATGCCGGTCGATGCACGCACAAAAAGGTCAGCGCTTCGTCCGTGGGGTTGTCCCAGCGGTGCACGAAGCCGCGCGGCCAGTGACGCCCGGTGCCGACGGCTGCGGGCTTGCCTTGGACGAGCAGGCCTTGCCCGAGGACGAGCTCGGCCTCGTCGAGGCCACGGTGCACGTGCGCGGGGATGGTGGCGCCTGGGTTTATGTGCCCGCGATAGATGCCGCACCCGCGGGTAGCGAAGATGAGGTCTGTGTGGCCGAACGGCTTTTCTTCGCGAGGGTAGCTATAGTCGGCGGCGCGGCGATGGATCTCGAGCGTTGGCACGCCGGCGCCCGCGAGGGCGAGGGGCTTGGAGAGGCGGACGCAGACCTCCTCGACGCGAGCGCGGGGTGCGTCGCTCGTGGGCGCGGCGAGGATGTAGCTCGCCACCGCCTCGGCGGCGCTCTCGAGGAGCGTAAAGCGCGAGGCTTGCATCAAAAAGCGCACCTCGCCCCATAGGCGAGCGTAGTCCACGGTGGCGCTGAGCTTGGCGTCCCTGGCGGCGGCGCGGGTGTCGAGACACAGGCAGAGATCGACGCCGAGCGGCTGCGGCGCTCGGCGCTCGTTCGTGTAGACGCCGACGATACATTCCACCGACAAGCCGTTGAGCCACAGGCGATCGGCGTGACCTCGCGCGGGAGACGATCTCGTCATGTCAAGCTCGCGCCGCCGTCGACGGCGAGGGTGTGGCCGGTGATGAAGGGCGCATCGCGCACCAGAAAAACCACGGCGCGGCCGATGTCCTCGGGCGTGCCCTCGCGCCCCATCGGGATGCGTTGTCTGATGCGGTCGCGCTTTTGCGGGTCGAAGCTCTCGGGGAAGATCACGGTCCCCGGGGCGATGTTGTTTACGCGTATCTTTGGTGCGAGCTCCACCGCCAGGGCGCGGGTCATGGCGTCGAGCGCGGCTTTGCTCATGACGTAGTGAATATATTCTGGATAGGGCCGCGCGAGCGCGGCGTCGGTGATGTTGATGATGCAGGCGGTCGCGGCGTTGGCGAAGAGCGGCGCAAGGCCGCGGCTGAGCCAGAGCGGCGCCTCGGCGTTGATCGCCATGGCGCGTCGATAGTCGTCGCGCGAGAGCTCTTCGAGCGAGCGACGCTCGTAGATCGAGGCGTTGTTTACGAGCACGTCGAGCGCGGGGGTGAGCGCGGAGGTCTCGGCGATGGTCTGTGCGACGCCTTGCTCGGTGGCGAGATCGGCGAGGATGAGCTCTGCGCGACGTCCGCGCGCGCGGACCTCCGAGGCGACCGCAGAGGCCTCGGCGCGCGAGAGGTGTGCGTGGAGGATGAGGTCGTAGCCGGCCTCGGCGAGCGCCAGGGAGATGGCGCGACCGACGCGGACCGCGGCTCCGGTGATGAGGGCTGTGGGCACGAAGGGTTGGCTCCTTGGGTCTTATGGTCGCCGTCTCATAGCTCATGCTCGCCGCGCGGGCGAGATGGTCTGACCGATCCATCTGCCGCTCGACGGTTGCTGTGCGCCTCGAGGCTATTTACGTCCGTCGACGAGCTGTTTACGTCCGTCGACGAGCTATTTACGTCCGTCGACGAGCTGTTTACGTCCGTCGACGAGCTGTTTACGTCCGCCGACGAGCTGTTTACGTCCGTCGACGAGCTGTTTACGTCCGTCGACGAGCTGTTT
>CAYXQW010000317.1:284-4047 GCA_964466695.1 uncultured Bdellovibrionales bacterium | reverse complement strand
CGAGCGACACGGCGACCATGCCAGGCCGCGGCGCGCCGCCCTCGCGCGCTATCTCCCCCGCCGGCAGCTCCGCGAGCTGGCGGCGCAAAAACGCCCGCGAGCGCTCCACCTCGAGCCACCGCACGAAGGCCCGCGCGTAGACATCGCCGCCGTTGCCCGTGGAGATGGGGATGTGCGCGAAGCGATAGAGCCCGAACGGGTGGCTCTTGCGCACATCGCGCTTGAGCCCCGAAGCACGCGCGGCCACGCCCACGAGGCCGAGCGACGCCGCGAGATCGGCGGGCACGCGGCCCACATCCTCGAAGCGCGCGTTCACCGACGGCGTGCGCCACATGAACTCCACCGCCCCGCGGATGTCCCGACAGGTAGCCTCGAGCCTCGAAGCGGCGTGCTCGACGCGCGCAGCCTCGAGATCGAAGCCCACCCCGAACGGCCGCACGAGCCCGCGTCCAAAGCGGTTGCCACAGACGAGCGCCGTCAGGTTGAGAAGATCGCCGCGCAGGCGGCCGCAGTAGTCGCTCGTCGGCAGGTAGCCAACGTCACCGGCCAGCGCGCCCAAGTCACCCGTGTGGTTCGCGAGCCTCTCGAGCTCGAGCGCGATGGCGCGGATCGCGAGCGCGCGCGGCGGCGGACGGACGCCCGCGAGCGCCTCGTAGAGCTGCGCGTAAGCCGTCGCGTGGGCGACGCTCGCGTCGCCGGAGGCCGTCTCGACGAGGTGGACCGAGCGCATATCGGGTCCGCCGCGAAGCGCACGCAAGACGCCGCGGTGTTGATAACCGAGGCTTATCTCGAGGTGGAAGACCTGCTCGCCATGACACTGAAAGCGAAAATGCCCGGGCTCGATGACGCCGGCGTGCACGGGACCGACCGCGACCTCGTGCACCTCCTCACCCGCAACGCGGAAGTAATCCATCACGCCGCACTCGGCGCCGCCGCGCGTAAAGCGCACGGGCTTGAGCCACGGGTGCCCCTCGGGGCGAAGGCCCGCGCTCTCGAAGATCTCGCGCTCGAAGAGGTGCACCTCGGGCAAGGCCTCCGTGAGCGACGGGAAGACCCCGCCCGTAACACGAGTCGCGGCGAGCTCGAGCGTGGCGTGCTCATCGCACGCGAGCACCACGAAGAGGCGCGCTTCGTGCGCGAAGAGGCAGGCGACGCGCCGGCCGCGCGCGGCGGCGCTTACGACGAGCGTCGCGAAGTCGTCCCACGCGAGCACGGGCAGCTCAGCGAGATCTCGCGCCTCGGCGTTTTGCATCGACAAGGTGCTCATGGCGTAACACTCACGAAGGCCGCCGCGTCACGCACGAGCGCGAGAAACGACGGCGGGAGATAGAGCCCGAGGCCCAAGGCCAGGGCCAAGAGCAAGACAGGGGGGAGGACCGACAGCAGGTGATCCCTCCTGTTCGCCGGCAACTCGACGGCGGGCGGCTCTCCTTGGGTCGCCTCGAGCACCGACTTTCCCATCCCCAGAAACACGAGCAAGAGCCCCGCAAGAAACGCGGTCATCGTCACATAATGGCCGCCGGTAACGCCCGCCTTGACGATCGCAAGCACGCTCACGAAGGGCGAGAACGGTGGCGAGCCCGAGATGGCGAAGAAGCCCGCGAGGAACAAGGCCGACGAGATGGGCAAGAGCCGCAGCGCCCCGCGCACCTCGCCTTGCACCTTGCTCCGAAAGGCACGGTGGATGTTGCCTGCGGAGAGGAAGAGCACGCCTTTGACGAGGGCGTTGTTCACCATGTGGAGCATGGCGCCGAAGACGCCCGCGCCGCCGAGCCCCACGCCGAGCACCAAGATCCCCATGTGCTCGACGCTCGAGTAGGCGAGCAGGCGCTTGAGGTCCTGCTGGCGCACCATGAAGACCGCGGCGACGAAGACGGAGAGCAGCCCGCAGGCCACCATGATGCGCTCGGCGAAGGCGCCCTCGCCCGCAGCGTGACAGATCCGCACGAAGCGCAAGAGCGCCACGAAGGCGCACGAAGTGACGCCGCCCGAGAGCACCACGCCCACCACCCCGGGCGCCTCGCCGTAAGCGTCGGGCTTCCAGGAGTGCATGGGCGCGAGGCCCATCTTGGTGCCATACCCCACGAAGAGCAGGATGAACGCGGCGTGCAGCCAGGGCTTCGACAAGGAGGGCGCGGCGCGCAAGAGATCGCCCAAGAGCAAAGAAGGCTTGAGGCCAAAGACCAGCTCGGCGTACGCCATAAAGAACGTCCCGAGGAGCGCGAGGGCCACGCCCACCGAGCCGATGAGCAGGTACTTCCAGGTGGCCTCGATCGAGCGCGGGTTCTTGTTGAAGTAGATGAGCGGCGCCGTGGCCAAGGCGGTGGCCTCCATCGCCACCCACAGCAAGCCGAGGTGCTGCGCCGCGATGACGAGGGTCATCGACCCGAGGACGAAGAGCAGCCCGGCGACGAACACGCGGTTGTCGCGCTCCGCGCGGAAGAGGAGATAAGACGGGGCGTAGAGCGCGGCCACGAAGAACAAGACGCTCACGAGGAGGAGCGTGAGGCGACCGAGCGCGTCGAGCGCGAGCCACCCCGAGAGGCCAACCTCCGCCCCGAAGGTGAGACAGACGAGCGTCATGCCGAGGTGGATTATGCCGCACAGGGGCAAAAGCCACGGTCGCGCGCGCCGCCACGGCATCGCCAAAGCGAGCGCGGCGAGCAGCACGGGGATCGAGACGAGCAGCAATAACATGGGTCACTCACGCAGCGAGCGCAGGCGGCTCGTGTCGATAGAGGAGAAGCTGCGGGAGATGTGCTCGATGATGATGCCCATGACGAAGACACCGACGACGAGGTCGAGCAGCACCCCGAGCTCGACGAGGAACGGCACCGCCGAAAGCAGCGACAGGCCCATGATGAAGATGCCGTTCTCGAGCACGAGATAGCCGCACACCTGCATGAGGGCCTGGCGGCGCGTGGTGAGCAGGATGAAGCCCACGATGACCGTGGCGAGCGCCGCCGCGACGAGGAGCGTGCCGGCGTGGGCGGGGGCGAGCGGCAGGCGGCCCGCGAACAAGAGCGCGAGGCCGGTGCCCGCGGCGCCGAGCAGCAAGCTCGGGGTGAAGCCGATGATGGGATCGATCTCGCGACGCACAGCCGCGCTGCGCTGCGCGCGGTCGAGCAGCAAGGGGATCAAGGACGCCTTGAGCACGATGGCGCTCGCGGCCACCACGAAGGTCGTAAGCCCGAGCTCGCCATGGACGGACACGACGAGCAGGCCGAGCCAGAGGCCTTGCAGCGCCGTGCCGCGGATAGCGGCGCGCAGCCGGCTCGTGCCGAGGATGAAGAAGTTGGTGAGCAAGACACAAACGAGGAGGGGATCGACGAGGTTATGCATGGGGTCACCTGGCCTGCAAGGCGATGCCGAAGGCCGAGAGCAGGCACGCGCCGATCAACAACCCCGGGATGCTCGTGAGCCTGAGCCTGGCCATGATCGACTCGGTGACGCCGATCCCAACCGCCAAGAGCAAGAGCCCCGGCACGAAGACGAGCCACCCCCACGACGAGATCCCGAGGAGGTGCACGGCCACGTTGACCACGAGCGAGCCGAGCACGAGGAGCTTTAGGCTCTGGCCGTACAAGATGAGGCCGAGCATGGGGCCACCGTGCTCGAGCACCATGGCCTCGTGGATCATGGTGAGCTCTAAGTGGGTCTTCGGATCGTCGAAGGGGATGCGGCTGTTCTCGGCGAGCACCACCACGAACAGGCAGACGAGCACGAGCACGAGCGAGGCCGACGCGAGGGTCCACATCCCGGC
>CAYXQW010000317.1:0-274 GCA_964466695.1 uncultured Bdellovibrionales bacterium | reverse complement strand
CCTACCCCGAGCATGCCCGTAAGAGAGAGCGAGCCCGAGGCGAGGATGAGCGCCACCATGCATAGAAAAACTACCGGCTCCGAAAGCGCCGCGAACGTCGCCTCGCGCGCCGCGCCCATGCCCGTAAAAGCCGAGCCCGTATCGAGCGCCGCGAGCACCGCGGCGAAGCGCCCGAGCGCAAGCAGGTAGGCGAACATCACGAAGTCGCCAGCGAAGGACATGGGGGCCAAAGCCCCACCCATGGGCAGGAACATAGCCGCGAGCGCCACGGTCA
>CAYXQW010000316.1:0-4059 GCA_964466695.1 uncultured Bdellovibrionales bacterium | reverse complement strand
CATGGCGAGCCTCTGCTTGGCCACGGCCGGGTCGATCGAGGCGGGCGGCGCGTACTCCTGGATATGGACGCGGTCGCCGTAAAGGTCGATGGCCGCGGCGTACTCCGGGAGGTCGGCGTCATAGAGGCGATAGCAGCTTATGCCCTCGCGCTTGGTCCAGCGCTCGAGGTGCTTTCGATTCTTCTGCAGCCGGTTCGCGAGCCCCTCGTCGGTCTTCTTGACCCTCGGCGTGCGCGGCGTCGCGCTGGCCTCTTTGGCGCCGTCGTGGATCTCGTAGTGGTAGAGGGTGCAGGCGAGGGCGCCGTTGCGCAGGTGATTTACGCGGCTCGCGGCGAGCCCGATCGCGCGGGCGAGCTCCTCCTCGGAGGTGAGGACGTGCGCGCGGGACCCTCGGAAGCGCAGCTTCAGGGCCTGACCGAGCGTCGCGTAGAGCGCCCGCGTGCGCTCGTCGAGATCGCCGAGGCGGTGGCCGTAGGGAGGGTTGACCACCACGTGCAAAGGCGACGTCGTCGCGGCCGGCGGGGCGGCGTCGGCGATGTCTGTCACCGCAAATTGCAAAAGCTTCAAGACGCCGGCGCGGGCGGCGTTCTGCCGGGCGCAAGCAATGGCGGCAGGTGACAGATCGAACCCCGCGATGACGCCGTCATAGCTCTCGCGCCGTCGCTCGAGGGCCTCGCCGCGGAGCTTTTCGAAGAGCCGCGCGTCGTGTCCGCGCCAGCGCGAAAAGCCGTGGTGGTCGCGCAAGAGCCCCGGGGCGATGTCGAGCGCCATGAGCGCGGCCTCGATGACGATGGTGCCCGAGCCGCACATGGGGTCGATGAGCGAGCCGCCCTGCGAGACGGCCGCGGGCCACCGCGAGCGGAGCAGCACGGCCGCAGCGAGCGTCTCGCGGAGCGGCGCGATGTCGCCGTCCTGGCGGTAGCCGCGCCGGTGTAGACCTTGGCCCGATAGATCGATCGCGACGGCGGCGGTGTCTTGCTCTAGGTGGACCTTGACGCGCACGTCGGGCGCGACGCGGTCGATGCTCGGGCGCCGGCCGCAATCGTCGCGTAGGCGGTCGACGATGGCGTCCTTGGACCTTTGCGCCCCGAAGCGCGTGTCGCTGATGGCGCCGCTACGGGAAGAGAAATCGACGGCCAGAGTCTCGTCGGGGCCGAGGTGCTCGCTCCAGGGGATGGCGCGGAGGCCCTCGTAGAGCGCCTCTTGGCTCTCGGCGGCGAACTTCGTGATGCTCCAGAGGACGCGGCTCGCCGTGCGCGACCACAGGCAGGCGCGGTAGGCCACGCCGAGATCGCCCTGGCAGAGCACCGCCGAGGGCGTGATGCGTACGTCGCGCGCGCCGTAGGAGGTGAGCTCTATGGCGACCAGATCTTCGATGCCGAGCGCGGTCGTGGCGATGATTTCGTTCGTGCTCACCTTGGGTCTAATGACACGCCGCGGGTCTTCGGTACAGGCGGAGCGGCTGTCTTTTCCTCGCCGAGGGTCTTTTCATGTGCCATCGTATCTTGAGCTATGGAGAGCGACCGACCAGAGGGGGGCGAGACCAAGCGCGAGCTCGGTCGCTTGGCGCTGGCTATCAAGGTGCGCGTAAGCTGCGCGTCGGCCGACGCCTTCAGCGTGCACTTCTCGGAGAACCTCTCGAAGGACGGCGTCTTTGTCCGCTCGACATCGCCGAAGCCGATAGGTAGCACGCTCGAGATCGAGTACGTGCTGCAAAACGGCCTCGTGGCCCTTCGGGCCAAGGGGGTGGTGCGGTGGGTGCGCGGCATCGACGACGGTGGGACGGGGCCGTCCGGGATGGGGGTGCAGCTCACCGAGATCGACGAGGCCGGGCAGCGCTTCTTGTGCTCCCTGCTCGCCGAGCAAGGCGCCGCGGCGCCACCTTGGGTCACCGCCATGGCCGCGGCGTCGGCGTTCCAGCCGCTCGCGGCGCCGCCGGCTACGAGCAAGGTCGTGGCGAGCTTCCAGCCGCTCACCGACTCGCGGCAGATCGAGCAGAAGCTCGCGCTCGTCATGGATCTCTCGGGGCCGGATTTCGCGGCGGCGCTGCTGCTCGAAGACGACCGCGGGGTGCGGCTCGGCGTCCCCACCAAGATCTCCCCGCGCTTGCTCACAGACGATGAGGGCCTGCGCCTACAGCTCGGCGGCGTGTGGGTGCCGTGCCTGATGATGCTCGCGAGCTTCGCTTGGCCCTCGCCGCACGCCGCCGCCATTGGGCGTCGCCTGGGCTTGTTGCTCGGCGGCGATGGTCAAGGCGGCGTCGCGCTGATGATCGACGGGCAGCTCGTGCGGGCCAAGGAGGCGCTCGCCGCCTGCATGCACGAGCTCGTGGCGCCCTACGCCAACTCCGAGATGCTCCCCGAGAAGACGCACATCGTGGTCCCTCCTTGGTGCTCGGCGGCCGCCGTGAAGACGGTGGCCGCGGTGCTCGCAGCTTACGGCAGCGAGCTCGCCGCGACGCACAGCCACGCCGCGGTGACCATGCTCGCTACGGCCAAGGAGAAGCCGGTGTTGGTCGTGGCGGTCAATATGCTCGAGACCTTCGTGAGCCTCGTGCAAGGCGGCGGTCGGCGCTGCGAGACGCGCTCGGTGCTCGACACCGGGCTCTGGCGCGTCGACGAGCTGATGGCCGACCGGGTGGCGCTCAAGTGGTTGCTCGCGCGGGGGCCTACGGGGCGCGACGAGAGCTCTTTGCGAGGTGACCTCTCAGCGGCGGTCGCCGGCGCGCGGCTCGGAGGGGAGGGCGAGAGATGGAGTATCGCGATCGGTGATGAGAGCATGGAGCTCGACGCGCGCGAGCTTCGAGCGCTCTCTGCAGGAGCTTCGACGCGGGTGCTCCTCGCCTGCGAGGCCTTGCTCTGTGAGGCGTCGGTCATGCCCGCCGAGCTTTGTGGGATCTCGTTGATCGCCGAGGAGCCGGTTTGGCCGGGGCTTTTGGACGCCATATCCGAGGGGCTCCTCGTGCGCCCTGCGATCATCGAGAACACCGACTGGTGTAGGATCGAAGGCGTGGGGCGAGCTGTTATACCGGCTCTATAGCGCCAGATTCGGGGTTGATGCAGACGTACCTCGGCCGGGCGCCATAGGGCCTGAGGCCGGCGCTCAAAGGGCCCGGGAGGAGCCAGAAGCCGACGCGCTTGTTGACGTCGCGCTTGCCCTCGCCAAGGAGGCGCGGCGCGACCTTGCGCCACAAAGACCAACTTTGCTCGCGCGCGGCCAGCTCCTCGTCATCGATCGCGTGACGGGTTTTTTGCCAGAGCGCCTGTTCGCGCGCGGCTTCGAGGTGCGCGGCTTCGAGTCGCTCGGTCTCGGTGTCGCGCAAGGCCAGGCGGAGCTTTTCGCTGCCCGCGGCGAGCGCCTCGCGCGTGAGCTCCTCGGTGTCGGCGCAGCGTTCGCAAAGCCAGCTCACCGCGTTGTAGAGCAGGGTGTCGAGCAAGTCGTCGTCTTTGGGGTAGCGATGCGCGAGGTGCCAGGCCATGACCACCTGGCGGGCGTCCTCGCGCTCGGTGACATCCGCGCTGTAGGCCTTTGCCGCCTGGTCGTGTGGGCACACGAGGTGTGAGCCGCGCTTTGCGGCCGCGCGGGTCCATTCGGTGAGCTCGTGGCGGGTTATCGATTGGCGGCCGACGTAGTCGCCGTCGGCGCGTTGCACCTTGGCGATGAGCTTGGCGAAGAGCTCGAGCAGCTCCGGGCGGGCCTCGAAGAGGGCGGCGAGGCGGGCGAGCTCGGCGACGGTGGCGATGCCGAGCCGCGACAGCAAGAGCAGATCCTTTATATGGGGATTCCCGCGGGCGGTGAGGATCGGCAGATCCAAAAGCTCGGCGCGGCAGAGCACGACGAGCAAGAGATCGGCGGGGACGCCGAGCATCTCGGCGATGAGCAGGCGCCCGGCGGGCAATAACCCGCGCGTGAGGAGGTCGGCGAGCGTGTAGATGCCGAGGCCCTCGAGCGTCGCGCGCAAGGCTTCGGGGGCGAACTGGAGGAGGGGGAGGCGCGCGGCGCTGCCCGAATAGCCGGCCGCGGGGAAGTCGTTTATGAGGAGGGGCTTTGCGACGACCT
>CAYXQW010000315.1:1227-4061 GCA_964466695.1 uncultured Bdellovibrionales bacterium | reverse complement strand
TGGGCGCTTGCTCGGCCGACTGCCAGCAGGAGATCACGGGCTGCGGCGACGGCGTCCTCTGCGGCGCCGAGGTGTGCGAGCCCGAGCTACCCATGACGGAGAGCTGCGCCGACTGGAACGGCACCGGCACCCTCGGCTGCGCGGCCGACTGCCTCACGTTCGATCTCTCGACCTGCACGAGCATCTGCGGCAACGGCGTGCTCGACATCTCCTACGAGGTCTGCGACGGCGACAACCTCGACGGCAAGACCTGCGCGGACTTCGGCGGCAGCGCCATAGATCCGCTCGGCTGCTCGCCGCTGTGCAACGTCTTCGATCTCTCACAGTGCCTAAACACCTGCGGCAACGGCGTGCTCGATATGGGCGAGGTCTGCGACGGCGACCTGCTCGACGGCGCCGACTGTAGCGTGTGGGGAGGCACCGGCACGCTCGCGTGTCTACCCGACTGCTCGGGCTACAACCTCACGGGTTGCACGAACACCTGCGGCAACGGCATCATCGAGGACGGCGAGAGCTGCGACACCCGCGCGCTCGCCGGCAACACCTGCGACGGCCTCGGCTTTACCGGCGGCACCTTGAGCTGCAACACGAGCTGCTCCTTCGACACCACGCTCTGTTACCTCTGCGGCGACGGCGCGCGCGGCGGCCCCGAGCTCTGCGACGGCGACGACCTCGGCGACCCGCCGGCTACCTGCCAAACGCTCGGGTTCTCCGGCGGCGAGCTTGTCTGCGCCGCCTCGTGCGCGAGCTTCGACACCTCGTTGTGCACGACCTGCGGCAATAACGTCATCGACGCGGGCGAGCTCTGCGACAGCCAGAGCCTCGCGGGCGCGAGCTGCACGTCGCTCTCTATATGTGTCGGGGGCACCAATGACGGGAGCGTGTGCACAGATGCCGGCGACTGCGCGGGCGGCACCTGCACACCAGACTTCTTCGGCGGCGGCAGCCTCGCCTGCGCCGGCGACTGCACGGCCCTCGACACGAGCGGCTGCTCTACCTGCGACGAGGTCGCCTGCGCCGCGGCGGATGGCACTTGCGTAAACGGCGTCTGCTCCTGCGGCCTCTACCGCGAGCTCTGCGGCGGCACCTGCACGAGCCTTACGACCGATCCTCTAAACTGCGGCGCCTGCGGCAACGTCTGCGCGACCGGAGAGGCCTGCTCGGCCGGCACCTGCGCGGGCACCTGCCCCTCGCCGCTCGTCGCCTGCGGCGGCCGCTGCGTCGATCCTTTGAGCGACAACACTTACTGCGGCGCCATGAGCGACTGCCTCGGCACCAACGCCGGCACCGACTGCACGGCGACGAGCCAGGTATGCCAAAACGCTAGCTGCGCGGCGACCACGAATGATTACACCCAGGCGGGCGACGCCCCGACACGTTGTTTGGGAGGCGGCCCGCCGCTCGACTTGAACCTCGGCACCTCGGGGGTAGTCTCGGACGCGCTCTCTTGCACCGGCGAGCTCGCGGCGATCACCTTCCGCTACGCCCTGTGCTCTTGCGGCACTGTCGACTCGGCCACGGGTCACCAGTTCTTCGCCGACGGCTTCGACAGCTCGAAGAAGCCCTACACCCCGAGGTGCGAGGACGGCACGACCCCCTGCACCGACCCGGGCTCCGGCAGCGACGCGGCCTGCGCGGGCATCGACAGAAACGGCGACAGCCTCGCGACCTGCGCCGACGGCAAGGGCGCGGGCGTGGGCGCAAACGGCATCTTCAGCTCCGGCGCCCCGGCCACGGTGTGGGGCACCCTGTGGCTCTCGGACGGCACCGAGGCCTACCCTGCGACCCCGCTCATCTCGACCACCGTCGAGCAGGACATGCACGTAGGCGGCGCCTTTAGCGGCGGCCCCTTGCGCGTGCGTGGTGACGGCCACGTGCGCGGCGGCATCACGGCCTCGGGCTCTTTTGGCGGCACGCTCTACCAGAGCGTCGGCACCTCGAGCACGATGACGGCGGCGAGCATCATCCGCACCGAAGACCCGCTCGTGGTGCCGCAGGCCTGCGACTGCGACGAAAGCTCGGGCCAGCTCATCGACGCTTCGGCCATCGTGGCGGCGCACGCCTGCACGGGGAGCGGCGGCACCGCGTGCCTCGAAGGCGACAACAACGACAACCTCGCCATCGGCCTCTCGCCGACAGCGCTCGACTACCCGAGCGGCAGCCCGCGCATCGATCTCCCCTGCGGCCACTACTACTTCACCAACATCAGGGCCGGCGCGAGCAGCTCGATGACCATCGTGGCGCACGGCCGCACCGCCATCTACGTCGGCGGCGAGATCGACATGCCGAAGAACCTCATCATCACCTTGACCGACGCGGCCGAGCTCGACCTGTTCGTCACCGGTAAGATCGCGAACAACGACACCCTCGCCATCGGCTCGCCGAGCTACCCGAGCCGGGTACGCATCTACTCGAGCGGCGCGGGCGCCGAGGCCATCGCGCTCAAGTCGTTCCAAGGGGCGGCCAACATCTACGCGCCGTATGGCGAGATCTACATGCCGCAGACCTTCGTGCTCTACGGCAGCTTCTTCGCGGGCTCGGTGCGCATCACCCAGCGGCCGAGCTTCCACTTCGACACCGGCATCATCAGCGCCGCGGACACCTGCCCCTCCGACTGCGGCAACGGCGCGCTCGATATGGGCGAGGTCTGCGACGGCGGCTTGCTCGGCGGCAAGACGTGCATGACCCTGGGCTTCGACGGCGGCACCTTGCTCTGCCTGCCAGACTGCTCGGGCTTTGACACCTCGCGCTGCTTCGAGTGCGGCGACGGCACGGTCACGCCGGGCGGCGACGGCTGGGTGGATTGGGTGGTCTGGGCGGAGAGGCCGGCTGAG
>CAYXQW010000315.1:0-1217 GCA_964466695.1 uncultured Bdellovibrionales bacterium | reverse complement strand
GAGCCCACGGTGACGCTCACCACCTCCTGCGAGGACCTCGGCTACGACGGCGGCTCCCTCGCCTGTCGCGCCGACTGCCGCTTCGACACCTCGGCCTGCCGCGCCTGCGGCAACGGCCGCGTCGATCCGGGCGAAGAGTGCGAGCCGGGGCTCCTTGGCGGCACCTCCTGTCAGTCGCTCGGGTACACGAGCGGTTACTTAAAGTGCGACCCTGTGACCTGCACCTTCGACACCTCTCCTTGCACCTTCTGCGGCGATGACTTGGTCTCGTGGCCGGAGCAGTGCGAGCCGGGGCTCTTGGGTAATCAGACCTGCGAGGACCTCGGGTACGTAGGCGGCGTGCTCGCCTGCAATGCCGCGACCTGCCTCTACGACACCGGCTACTGCACCACCTCCGGCACCTGCGGCAACACGACCGTAGAGACGGGCGAGCAGTGCGACGACGGCAACGTCACCGACACCGACAATTGTCGCAACAACTGCACGCTGCCCGTCTGCGGCGACGGCTTCGTGAGCGTCGGCGCGAGCTCACCTTACGCCGAGTTGTGCGACGGCATAAACCTCGGAGGACAAAGCTGCGAGTCGCTCGGCTTTACCGGCGGCACCCTCGCCTGCGACCCGTCTTGCGGCTTCGACACCTCGGGCTGCACGCTCTGCGGAGACAGCTTGCTCTCGGCGAACGAGGAGTGCGAGGCCGGGTTGCCCATCTACCAGAGCTGCGAGTCGCTCGGCTTTTCCGGCGGTGAGCTCTCTTGCGACCCCGCGACGTGCCTGCTCGTAACGAGCGGCTGCACCAACTGCGGCAACGGCGTGCTCGACGGCGCCGAGGAGTGCGACGGGACGAGCTTCGGCGGCTACACCTGCGCCACCTTCGAGGGCAGCACCTTCTCGGGCGGCACCCTCGCGTGCAACCAAAACTGCACCTATGACACCGCCGCCTGCTACGGTTGCGGCGACGGCGTCATCAACACCGGCGAGGCCTGCGATCCTGGGTCCCCGCCCGAGATCCAAGCCGCGCTCGGCGGCTACACCTGCAGTACCTTCCCGGGGAGCACCTTCGCGGGCGGCACCCTCGCCTGTACGAGCACCTGCACGCTCGACACCTCGGGCTGCACGCTCTGCGGCAACGGCGTCATCGACGGCACCGAGGAGTGCGACGGGAGCACCCTCGGCTCTCCCGACTGCGCGAGCTTGCCCGGAGAGATCTACGACGGCGG
>CAYXQW010000314.1:0-4069 GCA_964466695.1 uncultured Bdellovibrionales bacterium | reverse complement strand
CCTCGCCGACTACCACTTCGACAAGGGCGAACTGCCGGCCGCCGAGGTGCTCTACAAGGGTATCGTGGCGCTCGACGAGAGCCACCTGCACGACATGGCGCGCTACAAGCTCGGGTGGATCAGGATCAATCAGGAGAAGTACGCCGAGGCGCTCAAGCTCTTCGAGCAGGCGGTGACGAGCGGTAACAAGCGCCGGGGCGCCGTGGGAGATGCGCACAGGCTCGATGTCAAGCGCGAGGCGCTCTTGGCGATGGCCTGGCCGTTCTCCGAGGCGCGCAAGGCGACGCAGGCCATCGAGTACTTCCGCGGACTCGCGTCGAACAAGACGCTCTACGTAGAGGCGCTCAAGCGCCTGGCCAACAGATACTTCGCCAAGACCGAGTATATGAACGCCGCGCTGCTCTATCGGGAGGTCGTGTCGTTGTCGAGCGACCCCGAGCAGAACATGGAGTACGTGCAGCGCATCGACGAGTCGGTGCGCAGCCTCTCGCCGCGCGATCCGCGCAAGTACGAGAAGGCGGCGGTCGACGTCGAGGCCATCGTCGATACGGTGGGCTCGATCCAGAACCACTGGAAGTTCGCCGAGCAGGAGAAGGGCCAGATCTTACGCGACTTCGAGCTGCGGGCGCGTGATCTCGCGACCAAGCTGCACGTCGAGGCGCAGCGACGCGGCGACGTCGACAGCGCGCGGCAGGCGGCGCTGGCCTACCGGCAGTATCTCTCGCTCTACGGCGAGGAGAAGGAGAGCAAGGCGATTCGCCTGAACCGGGCCGAGGCGCTCTACCAGGCGCGCGACTTCGTCGAGGCCGGCGAGCAATACGAGGAGATGGCCAAGGTCTTGCAAGACGGGCCCGAGCGGCGCGGGCTGCTCTACAGCGCGATCATGGGCTTCTTCAACGCGCTCGAGGACGACGCGGTCGCCCGTGGGCCCGCGGCCAACGTCTCCTCGGCGCAAGGGGCCTCGCTCGCGCCGAAGACCGGCGAGCGGGGAAAGGGGCGGCTCCTCGATTCATGGCACATGGTGCGGGCGCGCGAGGGCTTAAAGCAGATCGGCGCCTATTACGTGCGCGCCTGGCCCAAGGACGGCAAGACGCCGAACGTCAAGTTCAACGTCGCCAAGATGCATTACCTGCAAGGTGGTTACGAGAAGGCGGCCGAGCTCTTCACCTCATTCGTCGAGGACTACCCCGAGCACCAGGACGCCGTGACCGCGGCCAACCTGGCGCTCGACTGTCATAACCGGCTCGATGATTACGCGGCGCTCGCGGCGCTCGCCAAGCGCTTCATCAACAACCCGCGCATCAAAGATACTAAGTTCAAGAACGAGGCGAGCCGTCTCGCCGAGGCGGCCTCGCGGCGCCGGGTGGAGATGACCGTCATGAGCTCGGGGGACGGGGACTTCTCCGAGCGCATGCTCTCGGAGTGGGAGAAGCACAAGGGAGAAAAAGAGGGCGAGGACTTCCTCTACGCGGGCTTCATGAAGCTCGTGAGCGAGGGCAACGTGGCGGGGGTCTTCGACTTCGGCGGCAGGTTGCTCGGGGCTTACCCCGAGTCGCCGCGGGCGCAAGGAGTGCTCACGGCGATGGCCGCCTTCGCGGTGCGGGCGGCGGACTTCGAGCGGGCGGCGGCGATCTACGAGGAGCAGTACCGGCGCTTCCCCGCGACGCAGGGTGGGATCTCGGCGCTCAACTCCGCGGCCGGTATTCGCTATATGCTGGGCGATCTCGGCAAGGCGACCGAGCACTATCGCGTCTTGCGCACGCGCGCGCGCGGCAAGGAGAAGCGCGAGGCCGGCGACAGGTTGCTCGAGATCCTGAAGGGCGCCCAGTCTTGGGGAGAGCTCGCGAGCACGGCGCAGGCCATCGCGGCCGACACCTCGGACTCGGTGGTGGCGGTGATGAGCCTCGGGCTCGCCTACAGCGAGCAGGGCAAGCCAGAGCTCGCCGCCCGAGAGCTCGGGCGCGCCGCGAAGATGCGCGCGGGCTCCGAGGTAGACAAGGACGCGCAGGCGCAGGCGATGTACGCGCTGGCGCGGCTCTATCAGCGCGAGTTCGACGCGCTCGAGCTTCGGGACACGGCGAACGCGGACGCGGTTTTGCAGCGCAAGATCGAGCTGCTCGGGGCGGCCGAGCAGATCTATGTCCAGGCCGTGAGCGCGGGCCGCGGCGAGTGGGCGATCGCGTCGCTCCAGGAGCTCGGCCGGCTCTACCGGGGCTTTGGCAAGTTGCTCGCCAAGGCACCCATCCCCGATGGCTTGTCGGCCGCCGATCGCCGCTCGTACGAGCAGCAGATCGGCCAGCAGGTCAAGATTTACGATGGCAAGGCGAGCGAGATCGTCAAGGCCTGCGCCGCCAAGGCCGAGCAGCTCAAGGTGTTCACGGCGCACGCGGCAGCCTGCATGGCCCAGAGCTTCGACGCGGTGGTCTCGGACGCCAAACGACACCGCGGGCGCAGCGCTACCGACGATGCTTCCAAGAACGATATCAACACCATCCGCCAGACCTTGGCCAAGACACCCGAGAGCGTCGAGGCGCTAAAGCAACTCGGCCGCCGCGCGATCGAAGCTGGTGACTATCACCTGGCGCGGCTCACGCTCGACAAGGCGACAGAGCTCGCGCCGAATGACGGGGTCGCCGCGAATTTGTGGGGGGTCGCGATGTGGAGCCTCGGTGAGCCGCAGGAGGCGTATAACGCCTTCGAGCGCGCGGTGCGCCAGCGCTCGACGCCGGCGGCAGCCAACCTCGCGGCTCTCTGTACGGCCTATGGCTTCACCAAGATGGCGCAGCGGTATCAGGCCATGGTCGGTGGTCTCGGCGCCGCTGACCTGCGTTCGGCCGACTACCACCCGAGCGTCGCGCGCCCACAAACAGAAGGGGGTGGCACGTGATCCGCCCGTTCTTACCGATGGCCTTCTTGCTCCTGGCCGCGATCTCGATCCACGGATGCGGTGGCTTGAGCTATCAGGTCGATCGCGACTTGCTGCGCGAGGTGTCGGTTGAGCACAAGCTCTTGCTCTTCGAGGCCGAGAACGAGGTTGGCATCGCCTTCGATGAGCAGGAACAGATCCAGCGCCAGATAAAAGACACGCGGGCGGAGATCGCGAAGGCCAAAGCTCTGTCCGTCGAGGCTGAGCGCGACGCCGACCGCGCGTCCGACAAGAATGACGGCAGGGCCGAGCAGTTGGCCCTGGCCTCGCGCGAGGTGCTCGCGCTCAAGCGTGACTTCCTCGAGGCGCGCGTCACCATGCTGCGCAAGAAGCTCTCGGCGCAAGATGACCTGCTGCAAGTGGCGCTCGCGAAGTACGAGCTCGCCAAGGCCAAGCTGGTCAAGAAGAACAACGTCGAGGGGGCGGCGAGCTTGGACCTCGCCGACTTCGAGGAGCAGGTGAGCAAGTACGTGGATGCCGCGCGAGCGTCGCAGGCGACGGTGAGCGAGTACGACAAGGAGGCCGTGGTCCTGCGCAACGCCTGGCAGGCGGCGCGGGCCAAGCTCGAGCAGAGCGGCGGCGCTGGGGCCGCGAGCCCGTGGGCGGATGACGCGGCGGTCTGGGGGGCGCAATGACTACCTTGGCGGCTTTGTTGCTGGCTCTCATCGGGGCTCCGATAGGTTCTTCGACGTTACCGCAGTCGGGGGCGGGCGCGAGCCCGGCAGAGGGCAAGACGCTCGGCGCGGAGGTCGCCGACGCGGACAAGGTGATCGCGGAGTACGGCCCGCGCGCGACCGAGCAAGAGAGCGACCCCACGGTGTTCTTCACGATCGGCCTCGCGTACGCCAAGAAGGGCGACATGGCGGCGGCGGTCAAGGCCTTCACGCGCGTGACGAAGCTCTCGCCGCAAGACGATGACGGGTTCCATTATCTCGGGCTGTGCTTTCGGCGCGTGAAGCGCTTCGATGTCGCCGTGCAGGCGCTCGAGCGCGCGGTAGAGCTCAACGACCAAAACCCCGAGCTGCTCTTCGACCTCGGCCTTACGCGGCTGGACCTCGGGGCGTACAACGCCGCAGCCGAGACCTTCTCCAAGGCCGTGCAGCTTCGGCCGACCTTCGCGGCGGCGCACTACAACCTCGGCTT
>CAYXQW010000313.1:0-4072 GCA_964466695.1 uncultured Bdellovibrionales bacterium | reverse complement strand
GCGAGCTTCTCTTTGCGCGCGAAGCGGATCTCGAGCTGTCGCATGAACGCTAACGGATCGGCGCCACCGCGAGCTTCTCCTCGCCCACGCGGTGCCCATAGCTATATAGCCCGGGGATCGTAACGGGGAGCCGACCTGTCATCGGGGCCTGACCGAGCAGCGCCCGAGCCGCCGCTTCTTGCGCGCCGTCGAGGTAGCTGTAGGTGCAGACGTAGGCGTCCACCTGCGGCAAATTGACGAGATAATAAGGAGAGGCGAAGCTTATGAGCGCCACCGGCAAGTTCGGCAGCTCCCGCATGACCGCGCGCGTAAGCTCGACCTGGTAGCGGTTGACCGCGCCGACCACGAGCAGATCGGCGCGCGCCGCGAGCTCGAGCGCCCGCGAAAGGTCTGCCGCCCGCCGCTCGCGCGTCGGGACCTGCGGCACCTCGAGCGTCGTTATATTGCGCTGCGCCCGCATGGCGCGCACGAACGACCCCTCCGGCCCCACCACCAGGACCTTCGCGTAACGCACCGGGTGGATGGGCAAGATGCCGCCGTGGTTGCGCACGAGCGTCACCGACTCACGAGCGATGCGCTCGGCCACCTGCGCGTGGATGGGGTTGTCGTTCCGGCGCGCGAGCAGGTCCTGCAGGGGCTCGAGCTTGCGCGCGAACAGGCCCCGGCGGGCCTTCAAGCTGAGCACCCGACGCACCGAGGCGTCGAGGCGATCGCGCGGGATCTCGCCGCTCTTCGTCGCCGCCATCAGCGCCTCGTAGACCTGCTCCTTGATATCCGGCATCCACAGCACCATGGTCATGTCGGCCCCGGCGAGCACGGCCTTGACCGCCGCGGGACCCGCGCCATAGCGCTCGATGATGCCCTGCATCTCGAGGCCGTCGGTGAGCACGAGGCCGTCGTACCCGAGCTTCTCGCGCAAGATCTTGGTGAGCACCACGTGCGAGAGCGTCGCCGGGGTCGAGGGCGTCTCGGCCACGCGCGGCAAGGCGATGTGCGCGGTCATCACCGCGTCGAGCCCCGACTGCATCGCGCGCTTGAAGGGCGCGAGCTCGATCTCCTCGAGCCGCTGCATGTCCGCACCCACCTTGGGCATCGAGAAGTGTGAGTCGCTGCGCGTATCGCCATGGCCGGGGAAGTGCTTCGCCACCGCGATGACGCCCTGCTCCTGATGTCCGCGGATATACCAGGAGCCGAGCTCGCCCACGAGCTCGGGGCGCTCGCCGTAAGACCTGATGCCGATGACCGGGTTTTGCGGGTTGGAGTTAACGTCGAGCACCGGCGCGAGGTTCATGTTGAAGCCGAGGAGCCGGAGATCCACTCCGAGCGCCTGCCCCGCGACGTAGGCCAGCATCGACGAGCGCGTGGCTCCGAGGGCCATGTTGCCGGGCAACACCATCGCGCCGTCTTTCACGCGCACGACGTTGCCGCCTTCCTGATCCAGGGCGAGAAATATCGGAACACCGCCGGCCACGAGCGCGTGCAGCTCGCGCGTAAAGCGCGCCGTCTGCTCGAAGTCGATGATGTTGCGCGAGAACAAGGCCACCCCGCCGGCCTTGCGGCTCACCAGCCACTTGCGGATCTGAGAGTTTACCCGCGTCCCCCCAAAGCCGATCATGATGAGCTGACCGACCTTCTCCTCGAGCGTCATCGTGCCTACCATGCGCTCGATGTCCACGGGCTCGTCGGGCGCGGGCACGTATCCCGCAAGCGCCGGGCGTAAGCTCGCGAAAAGCGCGAGCGCCACGATCCCAACGTGAAAGCGATGCTTTCTCATGACGTCCTACGCCTCAACCCGAGGAGGTCGCCTCCGCGGAGCCCATCCCTGCCACCCGACCATCGTCGAGCTCCGCTTGCAAACGCCGCGCCCCTTCGAGAAACCGCCGCCGCTCTTCGCCCAAAAGCTCCGCGCCGCGCGCGAACTTCTGCGCCGCCGGGTTCACGAACTTGCCGTGGTGCTTCAATCCGTAGTGCAGATGCGGCCCGGTCGACAAGCCCGTCGAGCCCGTGCGCGCGATCACGTCCTTTTGCGAGACCTTCTGGCCGGCCCGCACCAAAACGCGCGAGAGGTGACCGTACTCCGACACCCAGCCGTTGGTGTGGCGGAGCTCGACATACTTGCCATAACCGTTGCGCCACCCGGCGGTGAGCACCCGCGCGTCCCCCACCGCCCACACGGGCGTCCCCGTGGGCACCCCGTAGTCGATGCCGTTGTGCGCGCGGCTATAGCCCAGGATGGGGTGCCGCCGCATGCCGAAGCTGCTCGTCACGTTGCCGAACTTGAGCGGGCTCTTTAAGAGCTGCTTGCGCAGGGACTTCCCGTCGCCGTCGTAATACGAGACCGCGCCGCCTTCGGGCACGTGCGCGAAGGCCTCGTGGCGCGTGCCGCCGCAGACAAACCGCGCCGCAAAGATCGCGCCGTAAGAGACGAGCTGCCCGTCGACATAGCGCTTCTCGACCTTGACCGCGAAGCTGTCGCCCTTTTGCACGTCACTGTAGAAATCGATGTCCCAGGCGAAGATCTCGGCGATGTCCACGGCCAGGCGCGGGTCTTCGCCGGCCGTCACCATGGCCTCCCAGAGCGAGGTCTCGATCTCGCCGCGCACGATCACGGCGGCCGAGGTGACCGGCACCTCCACTCGAAGCGCGCGCCACGTCTCGCCGTCGCGCTCGGCGCGGACCTTGTCCACCACGCTGCGCTCTATCTGCACCGCAGAGAGCGCGCCGTCTTGCGCCTGCGTGACCGCGAGCATGTGACCCGCCGGCAGGCGGCGAAAGTCCACGAGCCCCTGCAAGCTCGCGAGCGCTCGCTCGGAGTCCTGCACGGGCACCCCGAGCGCGAAGAGCGCCTGCGCCACCGTCTGCCCGCGCGCGACCGAGAGGCGCGTCTCCTTGGGCGCGGGCACGGCCACCTCGACCGGAGGAGGCGCGGGCGCCTCGACCTCGGGCGCGGGCTCGCTCGAGACGACCTGCGGCGCCGGCAAGTGCGCGCGCGGATCGCCGTAGTGGATGAACACCCCGAGGTTTGCGCCTAAAAGACCGAGGAAAATCAAGAGGCCGCCGCGCACGCGCCAGCGCCGGGTTTTTGGCGCGCGTCGCGGCTGAAACGTCACATCGTGGGTCAAGCGTCGGTCTCCAATCAACGCCCTCGTACCGCGGCGAAAATCAAGGTTTTGGAAAGTCTAACATGGCCCCCGTGGTTTTTGAAAAAAACGCCAAGCTCAACTGCCGCGGGTCTTCTGCAAGGCCGCGCGCACGAGCGTGGCGATCGACTCTTCGTCAGGGTTCTTCGCGAGCGCCGCGCGGGCGGACTTGTCCGCCACCTCCAAAGAGAAGCCCAGGTTGACGAGCGCGCTCACCACGTCCGCGAGCACCGACGCGCTCCCTGCGTCCGCGGACGCCGCGACCTCGGGCAGCCGCCCTTTAAGCTCGAGCAAGAGCCGCTCCGCCTTCTTGCCGCCCACCCCGGGGATGCGCGTGAGCGCGAGCTTGTCGCCGCAAGACACGATCTCGGAGAGCTCCTCGGCGCTGACTGCGGACAGGATGGCGAGGGCGAGCTTCGGACCGACGCCGGTCGTCCCGATCAACACCTCGAAGGTCTGCCGCTCGCTCGCGCGCGTAAAGCCATAGAGGCGTAGAGAGTCTTGCGCCACGTGCGTGTGGACGAGCACCTCGACGTCCTCGCCCTCCGCGCCGAGCTCGGACAACGAGGTGAGCGACATGGCCACGCCGTAACCTACGCCCGCGCACTCGATCACCGCGCCGCTCGTGCTCTTTTGCCGGAGGCGGCCGGAGAGGCTCGCGATCATGACGCCCCCTTGGCGACCGTGAGGCTCCGCCGCCGGCCGGGGCGGCGAGAGAGCTCGACCGCGCGCAGAAACTCGGCTTGCGGCGTCGTGTACATCTGCGCGTGGCAGATGGCCGCGGCGAGCGCGTCGCTCGTGTCGAGCGCCATGGGCCCAGCGTCGAGCCCGAGGATCAAGCGCACCATCTCTTGCACCTGCGACTTCTCCGCGCGCCCGCGCCCGGTCACCGCCTGCTTGATCTGCCCCGCCGTATACTCGAACACCGCCGC
>CAYXQW010000312.1:0-4072 GCA_964466695.1 uncultured Bdellovibrionales bacterium | reverse complement strand
ACCCAGTCGATGATACGCTGGCGCAAGAGCTGATCACGAAACTCGAACCAGCGCCGTCGCTCGTCGGGCAAGGTCAGCAAGATATCCTTGAACCGGCGGAAGGCGCCCTTACCGTTGACCGCCGCCTCCATGCGCGGCCGCACCGTCTCGTCTTCGACGCTTTTGATAAAGGAGTCGAGCCACTGGTATTGAATGCGCGAGGGTATGGCGTCGATGGCGACGTACTTGTCGGGCTCGTTGCGAAACTTGGCGAGCAAGGGATCGCCAGGAGGAGTCTTCAACACGCGCCCGTCCTCCAATGAGAGGAAACAACGCACCTCGGGCATATTCATCTGAAAGGCGCTGTGCAGAGCCGCCCAGTCAATTTCTAGTTCACGCACGACTAAAACCCCTGCTTTATGCAATTGGCTGCAATGCCTTTTACAACTAATGAGCTATAAGTCTAGAACCGTTTTTGAATGCTCCGCGTCACAACCCTAACTCTCTGGTGTCTGTATAGGCGGAATCGAGTCAGCCAGCAAATCCTCCAAATCATCGAGTGTGGCGGGAGCGCGTTTGGGCTTCTCTGTGGATTTGGCTTCCATCTCGATATCTCCGAATACTGGGGTATCCTCGTCAGCGGGGCTCGCGGGCTCCGTCTGCGTGTCGGGCGGCGGCGCGCTGTCTGGAGATATCTCCGTCGTTTCAATGCTGTTCTGACGCGCCGAGGTCTCGCGCAGCTCTTCGAGTTGTTGCATGAGCGCGGCGAGCTCAGCAGCCAATGTCGTGTTTTGCGCGCGCGCGGCGCTTAACTGCTCCTCTAGTTCTTCCCGAATTTCGCGTGCTTTCGTGAGCTCGGCCTCGAGCTTCTCTCTCTCCACCTGGTTGGAAGCTTCGTTCTCACGCCGCAAGATCTCGAGCTCCTGACTTTGCACCTCAGCCTGCTGCTCGACGAGCCGCAGCGCATCGAGACGATGCTCGGCCTCTCGCGAAGCGGCCTCGAGCTCGCTTACGCGCTGCATCGAGGCGTCGTGCTCCGCGGCGAGCTCGTTGATGCGCGCCTCGAACGCCTGGCCGCGATTTTCGGCCTCGAGGAGCTTCTCGCGTAGCGCGGCGAGCTCGCCCTCGAGGTTTTGGCTGCGGTTGTCGGCCTCGACTTGGAGCTGTGTCACACGCTCGGCGTGCTCGTCGGCGAGGGTGTTTTGTCGCGCCACGAGCGCCGCGTGCTCCTGCTCGAGCGCCTGGTGCTGCTCCGCGAGAGCCTGCCGCGCGACAGCCCCGGCCTCGAGCTCGGCGCGCAGCGCCTCAGCCTCACTCGCGAGCGCCTGGTGTCGCTCCGTTATGACCTGCCGCGCGGCGGCCATAGTCTCGAGCTCGGCGCGCAGCGCCTCGCGCTCGCTCGTGAGCGCCTGGTGTCGGGTGAGCAGCTCTTGTTGCTCGCTCACGCGCGCCTCGAGGTGCCTTTGAAGCTCGTCGCGCTCTTTGTACGAGGCCTCGAGCCGCGCCGTGAGCTCGTCGCGTTCGCTCGCGAGCGCATCGTAACGCGCGGCGAAGTCGTTGCGCTCGCTCGCGAGCAGGTCGAAGCGCGTCGATAGCTCTTCCTTCTCGCTTGTGAGCGCGTCGAAGGAGGCCATGAGCTCGGCGCGCGATTCCTCGATGGCCGCGGCGCGTGCGTGCTCGGCATCGAGCTCGCTCTGCCGCTCGGAGAGGGTCTGCGCGAGCGTGGCCGAGGCGGCGGCCGCGCGCAGCTCCTCGAAGGGGAGCTGCACGATGCAGAGCTCTTCGCGCTTGATCGGGCTTTGGCTGAACAACAGCACGAACCAACCGGGCAGATCGTCGTCACTTAGCAGCGAACGATCGAGGGCGAGGCCGGGATCTTCGTCCTCGGAGGAGAGGTCGTAGAAGAAGCTCGCGGTGAGCGGCGACTGGCCGAACGCGCTCAGGCCGCCGAAGAGGGGCGCGAGCTCTGCGTAGAGCGCCTCGTAGGTGAGCGCGGAGCGCGCCTGCTCGCCGAAGAGCGCGCCGAGGGTGCGCCCCTGCGGGTTGGCGAGGGCGACGGCGAGCACCCCTCCCGGGTCGAGGACGCGCCGCAGCTCCGCGAGCAAGCTCTCGTGCTTGGCCAGGCGCGCGTCGAGATCGTGGCAGATGATGAGATCGAACGCGGCCTCGGGGAAGGGCAGCGCGTGACCCTCGTCTTGACAGACCGTGACTCCCCCGACTCCCGCCGCGGCGATCGCGGCCTCGGTGCGCGCGGGATCTTCGCTCATGGCGGTGATGGTCGTGGCCTCGGCCTCGGTGAGCAGCGCGAGGCCGCGACCGCTCTCGCCACCGAGATCCAAGACGCGCTTTTGCCGCGCGAGCGGCGCGAGCAGCACGTAGCGTGCCTCGCGCTCGAGCAGAACCGCGGTGGTGAGCGTGCTCATGATGAAGCCTCCTATTCGTCGTCCTTTAAAGCATCTGGCGCGGCGGCCTGTTCGTTGTTCGGCGTTTCGGCGGCGCGCTCGGGCAGAGCCCCGAGGCGGTTTGCAGAGCCGACCATGGAGAGCAGCGGCGCTTGCTCGGCCTCGATCTGCAAGAGCCCCTCGAGCAGCCCGCTCACGAGAGAAGCCTCGGCTACGCCGGACTGTAAGGCGAGCTGGAGCTCCGACCGCGCCTTGTTGATGGCGACGCCGATGCCCTCGATGCGCGTGAGCGCCGCCCGCCAAGCTACCTGCCCGCGCAGGCGGCGCAGCTCCGTGCGCAGATCCTCGGAGAGGGCCGGCAAGAGCAACGCGCGCTCGAGGTAGAGCGAGGCCATCTCGAGGTTTTGCTCTCCCCCCACGGTGAGTCGGCTCTGCGCCCAGGCGGAAAGCAAGGCGAAGATGGCCCGGTCGAGGTCACCGCGTTCGGTGTAGACCTCCTCGGCTTGCAGCACCACCCCCTCGGGCAGCGGCACCGGCGCGTAGGCTGCCTGCAAGGCGAGGTTTTGGGGCTCGAAGCGCGCAAAGCCGAAGGGCAGCATGGTCCCGCGCTCCACCATCACTTGCTCGTCTTGTTGCACCAGGCGGTAGCGGTTGTGGTTGATGGTGCCCGCGAGGTAGGTCACGGCGGCGAGCAGGGCTAACACGATGAGGGTGACCAGGGCCTTCTTCATGACTTCCCCTCGCCCGTGTCGCGATAGACGCCGATGAAAGGCAGGTTGCGATAGCGCTCGGCGTGATCGAGGCCGTAGCCGACGACGAAGGCCGCGGGCGCCTCGAAGCCGACATAGTCGATGGCGCGCTCGGCGCGGGCGTCGCTGGGTTTATAAAGCAAGGTGCAGACTCTCACGCGCGCGGGCCTTCGTGTCTGGAAGTTTTCGAGAAGGTATTGCATCGTGAGGCCGCTGTCGATGATGTCTTCGACGATGAGTACGTCCTTGCCTTCGATCGAGCAGCCGAGATCGCGGGTGAGCTCTACGACGCCGCTGCTCTTTTGCGCGCCGGCGTAGCTCGAGATGCCGATGAAGTCACACGTGAGCGCGAGGTCGATCTGCCGGACGAGATCGGCGAAGAAGACGAACGCGCCCTTGAGCACGCACACCGCGATGAGGTCTCGACCCGCGTGGTCGCGCGTGATTTGCGCGCCGAGCTCGGCCGTACGCCGCGCTATCGTGGCGGCGTCATAGAGCAGCTCCGGCTCTCGTTGCCGCCTGACGACGTGATCGATCATTTATGACGCAGCTCCCAAAGCCTGACCCTGTTGATGTCCGCGCATCATACCCCGAGCCGCGTTTCCTTCAAAGCGCGACTCGCCCGCTCGGCTTGACTTAGCAGCGCGAGATAACTAAAGTGCCCAAACCTCGACGCGGGGTGGAGCAGTCTGGTAGCTCGTCGGGCTCATAACCCGAAGGTCCAAGGTTCAAATCCTTGCCCCGCAACCAAACGATCACGGTCAGTTAGCCTCACGGCTGACTGGCCGTTTTTGTTTTTGGGCCCATACTTTGGTGCAAGTCGCCGCAATTTCGCGCTACCTAGAACGCCGACTCGCAGAAGGCTGGCCGTCCATGGCAGTCTTCGCGAACTTTTTTCATTGACAGCCGCCTGAGCAGTTAGTGATCGTGCTTATTCGCCAA
>CAYXQW010000311.1:0-4082 GCA_964466695.1 uncultured Bdellovibrionales bacterium | reverse complement strand
TACTCAGGCAGCAGAGTACCCGGACTCAATCTTGCGGGAATGCCAAACGTCCGGTGACAACCACGCGCTTCTCGTCTAATGCTTGGCGCAAAAGACACGAGAGGTGACCGCCATGGCCAAGATCCTGGTCATCGAAGACGAACGAGACTTGCAGAAGATCCTCACCTACAACCTGCGCCACGCGGGCCACGAGGTCTACGCGGCGCTCGACGGCCGCGAGGGGCTGCGGCTCGCGCGCGACGAGCAGCCGGCGCTCGTCCTGCTCGATCTCATGCTCCCTGACATCCCCGGCACCGAGGTCTGCAAGAAGCTCAAGAACAACCCGCGCACCAAGGACGTGCCCGTCCTCATGCTGACGGCCAAGGGCGAGGAGATAGATCGCGTCCTCGGCTTCGAGCTTGGCGCCGACGACTACGTGGTCAAGCCCTTCAGCGTGCGCGAGCTGCTCTTGCGCATCGACGCCATCTTGCGCCGCAAGCGCGCCCCGAGCGAGCCTGATGAGAGCTTCGAGTTCGGCGTCTTGCGCGTGGACCGCGGCGCGCACCGGGTCTTCGTAGGCGGCGAGGAGGTCATGCTCACCGCGCTCGAGTTCAAGCTACTCGTGACCTTGCACGACCGGCGCAACCGCGTCCAAGATCGCGCCGTGCTGCTCGACGACGTCTGGGGCATCGAGGCCGCCATCACCACCCGCACGGTCGACACCCACATCAAGCGCCTGCGCGAGAAGCTCGGGGCGGCGGGCGAATACATCGAGACCGTGCGCGGCGTAGGCTACCGCTTCGCGGAGCGCGCCGCGTGAAGCTCGGCATCCGCACCAAGCTCTTCTTGCTGGCCCTCGGCCTCATCTCGATCGCCCTCCTTACCGCGGGCTTTTATCTTTGGCCCTCGCTCGATCGCTTCCTCTCCGTCACCGTGCGGCGCGATCTGCACGTGCGCCTCGATCTCGTGGCCCATCACGCGCGCCTCGTGCGCGCTGGCCTCGAAGATCGCGCGCGCTGGGACGCCTTCGCCGACGAGCTCGGCGAGATCACCGCGGCCCGCGTCACCGTGATCCAAAGAGACGGCGTCGTCCTCGGCGATTCGCAGGTAGCGTCCGGGCGCCTCGCGAGCATCGAGAACCACGCCCGACGCGAGGAGGTAGTCCGCGCCTTCGCCGAGGGTTACGGCGAGAGCACGCGGATAAGCGCCACCATCGCGCGCCGCATGCTCTACGCCGCGCGCCCCATCGAGCATGACGGCGAGCGCGAAGTGGCCGTGCGCGTGGCGTTACCTCTGACCGAGGTCGAAGAGCTCATCGGCGATACGCACGAGCTCCTTCTCGTCGCCGCCTTGATCGCGCTCGCCTTCGCCACGCTCGCCGCGGTGATCGCCACCGGCATCATCTCGCGTAACGTCCGAGCCATCACCACGGCCGCGAAGAACATGGCGCACGGCGAGCTCTCGCAGCGCCTGCGGGCGGTCGGACACGACGAGCTCGCCGAGCTCGCGCGCGCCCTCGACCAGCTCGCCCAGAACCTCTCGCGCTCGCTTACGACACTCCGAAAAGAGCGTGATCTGCGCGACGGCATCCTCGCGGGCATGCAGGAGGGGGTCGTCTGCCTCGACGAGGAGGGACGCATCGCCCTCACCAACCCCGCGTTTCGCGAGATGTTTCTGCTCGGCTCGGACATCACCGGGCGCCCCCTGCTCGAGGTCGTCCGCCACGCCGAGCTCATCTCGCTTCTCGAAGAGGCCCGCGCCAAAGACGGACCTGTCGCCGGCGAGGTCGACATCTTTGGCCTCTTCTCGCGACGCCTCCTCGTGCACGCCTGCAAGTCGGGGCACAAACGCGGGCTCTTGCTCGTGCTCGTCGACGTCACCGACATCAGGCGCCTCGAGACGCTGCGGCGCGACTTCGTCGCCAACGCCTCGCACGAGCTTTGCACCCCCGTGGCCTCGGCGCGCTCGGCGCTCGAGACTTACAAGACAGCGAGCGCGACCGACCCGGAGTCAGCGGGGGAGTTCCTCGACATCGTCGAGCGCAACATCGAGCGCCTCCACCAGCTCATCGAGGACCTCCTCGACCTCTCGCGCATCGAGTCGCATGGGCTCAAGCTCGATCCACGGCCGCTCGCGCTCGAGCCCATCATCACGGCGACGGCGGGGCTGTTTGCAGAACGCGCGAAGAAGAAGGGGATCGAGCTCGTCTACGAACGCGCCGGGGCGATCATCGCGGCGCGCGCGGAAAAGCGCGCGGTCGAGCAGGTGCTCACAAACCTCATCGACAACGCCATCAAGTACTGCGGCCAAGGATCAAAGGTGCGCATCTTCGCCGAGGCCGACGAGCGCTTCGTGCGTATAAGCGTCGCCGACACCGGGCCGGGGATCGAGCCCGAGCACCTCGCGCGGGTCTTCGAGCGCTTCTACCGCGTGGACACGGGCCGCTCGCGCGAGCTCGGCGGCACCGGCCTCGGCCTCGCCATCGTCAAGCACATAGTCGAGGCCTCGGGCGGCACGGTGACCCTGTCGAGCGAGCGCGGCAAGGGGAGCGTCTTCTCCTTCTCGCTCCCCGTCGCCAAGAGTTGACGGTCTCGTCACGCGCCCGCCACATTCGCCTCGTAATTAACGCCGAAACGCCATACAGGAGCGCCTAACATGAAGAGTTCCCCTATCTTGTTGTCACTTTTGATCGCGAGCACCGCCTTGGGCGCGGAGCAAGACACGCAAGCTGCACCCACCCTCGAAGAGGCACCACAAAAGCTCGCGGTGGGCACACAGGGCTACCTCAAGCCCGGTCTGCTTCTTCAGCTCTGGTCTTCGGTCACGCACGAGAACGACACCTCGAGCGCCTTTCGGGTGAGGAGGGCCGAGGTGAGCGCCAAGGGCGAGCTTTTGCCAGACAGGCTGAGCTACGCGGTCGTCTTCGACGTGGCCGCGTCCGCCCTCCAAGACGCCCTCCTCACCTTGAGCACACCCTACGCCGAGGTCTCGCTCGGGCAGCTCAAGATGCCGCTGACCTACGAGGGCCAAAGCTCATCTTCCAAGCTCATGTTCCCCGAGCGCGCCCTCTCCTCGCGCGCTTACGGCGACCGCCGCGATATCGGTCTGCGCGTCAGCAAGCGCTGGCAATACCTCGGCTACACGGCGGGCATCTTCAACGGCGCGGGGGCCAATCACCCGGAGGACAACCCCTCGAAGGACGGGGCCTTGCGCCTCGAGCTCTATCCGCTCTCTGACCTCACCTTCGCGGGGGTCATCGCCATGCGCCTCTGGGATCGCGACGAGGCCGGGACCCGCGACCTCTATGGCGCCGATGCGCGCTTTGTGCGCGGCCCGCTCTCGGTGCAGGCGGAGTACATCCGCGCGCGTGACGTGGGCGAGGATGATCTCATAACCCACGGCCAGGGCGGATACGCAGCCCTGGCCTACAAGCTCATCGAGGTCTTAGAGCCCTGCGCGCGACTCGGCTACATCGATCCGAACACCGAGGCCGACGACGACGAGACTTACAGCATCGAGGTCGGCCTCAACTGGTATGTGCAAGAACATCAGCTAAAGCTCCAGCTCGACTATACGCATCTCCAGCCCATAGGCGGCGATCGAGACCCAGTGAACCAGCTCACCTTGGCCGCGCAAGCCGCGTTCTGACGTCACTCTCCTTTTGCGAGCCTGTCACCTGATTGTCACACGGCTCGAATACTCGATCTGTTAACGAAGATGAAAGGAACATCCATGCGACACGTGTATCTATATCTCTCTCTAGCGCTCGTCGCGGGCGCGACCTCGTTTGCCGCCGCGCCCGGCAAGGCCGCGAGCAAGGTAGACCTCCAAGGCGCTGGGGCCACCTTCCCCTACCCGCTCTATTCCAAGTGGCTGAGCGAGTATCAGAAGGTCGAGCCCTCGGTGCAGATAAACTACCAGTCGATCGGCTCGGGCGGCGGCATCCGTCAGATCACCTCGCGCACCGTAGACTTCGGCGCGAGCGACGCGCCGATGAGCGACGCGGAGAGCGCCAAGGCGCGCGGCAAGATCTTACATCTGCCGATGACGCTCGGCTCGGTGGTGGTCACCTACAACGTCCCCGGTGTCGCGCGCATGAAGCT
>CAYXQW010000310.1:3126-4092 GCA_964466695.1 uncultured Bdellovibrionales bacterium | reverse complement strand
ATCTCGGTCGCGAGCGTGGGCTGATAGCCGACCGCGCTCGGCATGCGGCCGAGCAGAGCCGAGACCTCGGACCCCGCCTGCGTGAAGCGGAAGATGTTGTCGATGAACAACAACACGTCCTTACCCTCGTCGTCGCGGAAGTACTCGGCGGCCGTGAGCGCCGACAGCCCGACGCGGGCACGCGCCCCCGGCGGCTCGTTCATCTGCCCGTAGATGAGCGCGCACTGGCTCTTGCCGGGGATCACCTTCACCGAGCCGTTGGGGTTCTTGAGGGGCTCGCCGTGCTCGTCCTTCTCGGCCGCGATGACGCCCGACTCGATCATCTCGTAGTAGAGGTCGTTGCCCTCACGCGTCCGCTCTCCCACCCCGGCGAACACTGAGAAGCCGCCGCGGCGCACCGCCACGTTGCGAATGAGCTCCATGATGAGCACGGTCTTGCCGACGCCCGCGCCGCCGAAGAGGCCGATCTTACCGCCGCGCGCGTAGGGAGCGAGCAGGTCGATCACCTTGATGCCCGTCTCGAACATCTCCACCGCGGTCGACTGCTCGGTGAAGGACGGCGGCGCGCGGTGGATGGGCAGGTGCTTCTTGGCCTGCACGGGGCCGATGTCGTCCACCGGCTGGCCGATGACATTCAAGATGCGACCCAAGATCTCGGGGCCGACCGGCATGGAGATAGGCGCCCCCGTGTTCGTGACCTTCGTGCCGCGCGTGAGGCCTTCGGTGCTCTCCATGGCCACGGTGCGCACCGTGTTCTCGCCTAGGTGCTGCGCCACCTCGAGCACGAGGTTATCGGCCTTGTCGTCGACGCCCGGGTTGGTCGCGAGCAGCGCGGTGTAGATCTCGGGGAGCTTGCCGGGCGGGAACTCGACGTCCACCGCCGGCCCGATGACTTGCGTGACCTTCCCCGCCTCAAGACTCTGTGCCGTCATGACCTCTTATCCCTTCAATGCTTCGGCGCCACCT
>CAYXQW010000310.1:1759-3093 GCA_964466695.1 uncultured Bdellovibrionales bacterium | reverse complement strand
AGCGAGCCTACGAGAGCGCGCGCGTTCTTGGTGGCCGCGCCCATCGCCGTCATGCGCGCGCCGTGCTCCGAGGCCGTGCTCTCGAGCAAGGCCCGCCACACGATGGTCGCGACGTAGCGCGGCACCAACCTGTCGAGGACGTACTCGCGATCGGGCTCGTAGAGATAGTCCACGTCGGCCCCGACCGGCAGCTCCTCGTGCACCACGGGCAAGACGCTCTCGATGACCACCTTCTGCGCGAGCGCGCTCTTGTACTCGTTGTAGAGCAAGAAGACCGAGTCGAGCTCGCTCGCGAGGTACTGGCGGCAAAGCTCGGAGGCGATGTCGCTCGCCTGGTGATACCCGAGATCCTCGAACACCCCGGGGAAGTCACGCACGGTCGCGAGCTTGCGCTTCTGCATGTAGTCGCGGCCCTTGCGGCCGATGGTGGCGATGTCGAGCTTGTCGAAGCGCGGCCCTTGCTCGGCGATGAAGCGCTCGGCGCGGCGCAGGATGTTGCCGTTGAACCCGCCGCAGAGCCCACGGTCGGACGTGATGATGACGAGCAGGGCCCGGCGCACGGGCCTAAGCTCGAGCAACGGGTGCGCCGCCCCCTCGCCCGCGTCGTCGGAGCGCGTGGCGAGCCTGTGCAACAAGCCGCCGAGATCCGCGGCGTAGGGGCGCACCGACAAGATCGCCTCCTGCGCCCGGCGCAGCTTGCTCGCGGCCACGAGCTTCATGGCGCCCGTGATCTTCTGGATGTTCTTCACCGAGCTGATGCGCTTGCGGATTTCTCGCGGCGAGGCCATGGGGATCCTTTAAGCGAGGCTCGGCTTGAAGATGTCCTTGAACTCGCTCAAGGCCCGCTCGATCGCCGCTCTGGTCTCGTCGTTGAGCTCGTCCTCGCGCTCGATGAGGTCGAGCACCTCGCCGTGGCGACCTGTGACGTAGCTCTCGAGCTCGCTCGCCCAGCGCGTGATGTCGCCGACGGGGATGTCCCGCAGCCACGACTTGGTGCTGCTTGGCATCTTCTGCGTGCCGGCGTAGAGCTCGAGGATCTGCACCGAGACCCGCATGGGGGAGTACTGGCCTTGCTTCAAGATCTCGGTGAGCCGCTGCCCCTCGGCGAGCTGCTCCTGCGTGGCCTTATCGAGGTCGGAGCCGAACTGCGCGAACGCGGCGAGGTCTCGATACTGCGCGAGCAAGATGCGCAGGTTGCCGGCCACCTTGCGCATGGCCTTGATCTGCGCCGAGCCGCCCACGCGTGACACCGAGATGCCGGCGTTCACCGCCGGCCGCTGCCCCGCGTAGAACAGATCGCTCTCGAGGTAGATCTGACCGTCGGTGATCGAGAT
>CAYXQW010000310.1:1383-1749 GCA_964466695.1 uncultured Bdellovibrionales bacterium | reverse complement strand
GCGTCAGACATCTTCGCCGCACGCTCGAGCAGACGCGAATGCAGATAGAAGATATCCCCCGGATAAGCCTCGCGCCCCGGCGGCCGGCGCAAGAGCAGCGAGAGCTGCCGGTACGCGACCGCCTGCTTCGAGAGGTCGTCGTAGATGATGAGCGCGTGCTGCCCGCTATCGCGGTAGTACTCGCCCATCGAGCACCCGGCGTAAGGCGCGAGGAACTGCATGGGCGCGGGATCCGAGGCGGTGGCCGAGACCACCGTGGTGTAGGCCATGGCTCCATGGTGCTTGAGCTTGTCTACCACCTGGGCCACGGTGGACTGCTTCTGGCCGATGGCGACGTAGATGCACTTAACGTCGCCGCCCTTCTGA
>CAYXQW010000310.1:0-1373 GCA_964466695.1 uncultured Bdellovibrionales bacterium | reverse complement strand
GTCCCCCGAGTCCCAGTTCTGCTTCTGGTTCATGATCGTGTCGACGGCGACGGTCGTCTTACCGGTCTGGCGGTCACCGATGATCAGCTGCCGCTGACCGCGCCCGATCGGGATCATCGAGTCGATCGCCTTGAGGCCGGTCTGCAGGGGCTCCTTGACCGAGCGGCGGGCCAGGATCCCCGGGGCCTTGAGCTCGATCTGTCGTCGCGAGTGCGCCACGATCGGGCCCTGACCGTCGATGGGCTCACCGAGCGCATTGACCACGCGGCCGAGCATGGCGTCGCCCACCGGCACCTCGGCGATGCGCCCGGTGCGCTTGACGGCGTCGCCCTCCTTGATCTCGTACCAATCGCCCATGATGGCGACGCCGACGTTGTCCTCCTCGAGGTTTAGCACGAGCCCCGTGACACCCGAGCCGAGCTCCACCGTCTCGCCGGCCATCACCCCCATCAAGCCATAGACGCGCGCGATACCGTCGCCCACCGAGAGCACGCTGCCCGTCTCCGCGACCTCGGTCCGCCGATCGAAGTGGCTCAATTGTTGCTCGATGATGTCGCTTACCTCTTCCGCCCGGATCTGCATCTTTAAAGAACCCTCGTTGTCGTCAAGCCACGGCGCCAAAGAGATGCCCGCGCAATGAAGCGAGCTTGCGCCTGATACTGGAGTCGATGGTGATATCCCCCACGCGGCACAAGAGGCCGCCGATGATAGAAGAGTCGATGACGATATCGAGGACCACCGGCCGCGAGAGCTTCGCCGCGAAGGCGCCCGCGAGGCGCTCGCGCTGCGCGGCGGAGAGCGCGATCGCCGACGCCACGTGCACGCGCACGCGACCGAGCGCCGCGTCCACCGCGAGCTTCACCTCGGCCGCGACCTCATCGAGCAACCGCAAGCGCTCGCGCTCGCAGAGCAAGACGAGCAAGCGCAGGGCATGCTCGCTTACGGAGAGCTTCGCCATCACCGCCCGCAAAGCCTCGATCCGCACGGCGCGCAGGGCCGGGTTCTCGAGCACCTCACGCAGCTTCGCCGAGGTGGCATAGGCGTCGGCGAAACCATCGAGCCCCTCGAGCAGCCGCACGGCCTCGTCCTCACCATGCTCTATCGCCACGCTCACCGCGGCGCGGGCATAGCGCTTGGCGATGACGCTCATCGCCCACCCCCGGCGTGGCTGCGCGTGAGCACATCGAGGCTGTGACCCTGCTCGATCTCGGCGATGGCCTCGTCGATCATGCGCCCGCAAATCGCGTCGTCTACGGTGGCGACGATCGTCTGCTCGGCAAGCTCGAGCGCCCGCGCGGCGACGGCGCGCCGCAACCGCAGCTTCGCATAAGAGAGCTCGGTGGCCAGGATCCCCGAAGAGTCCTCGCGCAACC
>CAYXQW010000309.1:0-4104 GCA_964466695.1 uncultured Bdellovibrionales bacterium | reverse complement strand
CAAAAGGTGCTCGAGGTGGAGCTCGCAGAGCCCGAGCGTGGCGCCTTCGCGCGGTCGGCGGAGCATGTGCGCGAGCTCGTCGCCGAGGTCGATCGGCGCCTCGGTCGTTAGAGGAGAAGTCATGTCGGGAGTGTTCAAGTTCGCGGCGAGCCCCGTGGGCGCGAAAGCCATCATGGCGGCCACGGGTTCTTTGCTGCTCGCCTTCGTCCTGGGCCATATGGCCGGTAACCTGCAGGTGTTCCTCGGCCGCGAGGCCATCAACGCCTATGGCGCCATGCTGCACGAGCGGATGTGGCTCTTGTGGCTCGTGCGGTTCGGGCTGCTCGCGGTGGTGCTCTTACACATCACGTCGGCCTCGCTGCTTACGCTCAAAAACCGCGCCGTGCGCCCCGTCCCTTACGCGAAGAACACCCCCGTCAAGGCGAGCCTGGCCTCGCGCAACATGTACGTCTCGGGCGGCATGGTGGCCTTCTTCGTGATCTATCACCTCTTGCACTTCACGATCCGCGCCACCGATCCCTCCTACCAGGCGCTCGCCGATGACGCCGGCCGCTTCGACGTCTACACCATGGTGGTGCTCGGCTTCTCCAACGTCTGGGTCTCGCTGAGCTACGCCTGCGCCATGATCTTGCTCGGCGCGCACCTCTGGCACGGCGCCTCGAGCATGTTCCAGTCCCTCGGCCTCGTCCACCCGCGCTACCGCCCCCTCTTCGACAACCTCGGCCCGGTCATCGCCTGTGTGATCGTCCTCGGAAACCTCTCCATACCCATCGCTGTTTTGAGCGGCCTCGTCCGCCTCTAGGAGGACCTCGTGCTAAAGCTCGATCCCAAGACGCCGGGCGGTCCCTTGCAGAGCAAGTGGCAGAGCCACAAGGCCGAGATGAAGCTCATAAACCCGGCCAACAAACGCAAGTTCAACATCATCGTGGTGGGCACCGGGCTCGCCGGGGCCTCGGCGGCGTCCACCTTGGCCGAGCTCGGCTACACCGTCGACGCCTTCTTCCTCCAAGACTCGCCACGCCGCGCCCACTCCATCGCCGCCCAAGGCGGCATCAACGCGGCCAAGAACTACCAAAACGACGGCGACAGCATCTACCGGCTCTTCTACGACACCATCAAGGGCGGCGACTTCCGCGCTCGCGAGGCCAACGTCTATCGGCTGGCCGAGGTCTCGAACGCCATCATCGACCACTGCGTGGCCGAGGGCGTCCCCTTCGCGCGCGAATACGGCGGCTACCTCGACAACCGCTCCTTCGGCGGCGCGCAGGTCTCGCGCACGTTCTACGCGCGCGGCCAGACGGGGCAGCAGCTCCTGCTCGGCGCCTACCAGTCCCTGATGCGCCAGGTCGCCTCGGGCAAGGTCCGCCTGCACCCGCGCAGCGAGATGCTCGACCTCGTCCTCGTAGACGGCGGGGAGATCTCGAGCTTCTCAGGGCACGCGGTGGTGCTCGCCACCGGCGGCTACAGCAACGTCTTCTACCTCTCGACCAACGCCAAGGCCTGCAACGTCACGGCCTCCTTTCGCGCCTACAAGCGCGGGGCCGGCTTCGCGAACCCCTGCTATACCCAGATCCACCCCACCTGCATCCCCCAGGCCGGCGAGCACCAGTCCAAGCTCACGTTGATGTCGGAGTCCTTGCGCAACGACGGCCGGGTGTGGGTCCCGAAGCGCGCGGGCGACCTCCGCGCCCCCGCCGGCATCCCCGAGGCCGAGCGTGACTATTACCTCGAGCGGCGCTACCCGAGCTTCGGCAACCTCGCCCCCCGCGATATCTCGTCGCGCGCGGCCAAGGCGGTGTGCGACGAGGGCCGCGGCGTCGGGCCGGGCGGTCGCGGCGTCTACCTCGACTTCGAAGACGCCATCGCCCGCTTCGGCAAGAACGTCATCGCCGAGCGCTACGGCAACTTGTTCGAGATGTACGAGCGCATCACCGCCGAGGATCCCTACGAGGTGCCCATGCGCATCTACCCCGCGCCGCACTACACCATGGGTGGACTACAACCTCATGTCCACCATCCCCGGGCTGCACGTCATCGGCGAGGCCAACTTCGGTGACCACGGCGCCAACCGCCTCGGCGCCTCGGCGCTGATGCAAGGCCTCGCCGACGGCTACTTCATCCTCCCCTACACCCTCGGGCATTATCTCGCCGGGGCCGAGCTCGGTGACGTCGCGACGAGCGGCGACGAGCTCGCGAGCGCCGTACACGAGGCCGAGGAGCGTACGGCGAAGCTCCTCGCGCTTTGCGGCCCGCGCACGGTGGACTCCATCCACAAAGAGCTCGGGCAGGTGCTCTGGGACGACGTGGGGATGGCGCGCAGCGAGGCGAGCCTCGCGCGGGCGGCGGGCGAGATCGCACGCTTGCGCGGGGTTTTCTGGAGCGAGGCGCGGGTGTTGCCGGCGCGGGGCGACGAGCTCAACATGGAGCTCGAGAAGGCGGGTCGCGTGGCCGACTTCATCGAGCTCGCCGAGCTTCTAGTCTTAGACGCGCGCGCGCGCCGCGAGTCTTGCGGCGGGCACTTCCGCGTCGAGCACGTGACCGCCGACGGCGAGGCCGCGCGCGACGACGAGAACTTCGCGCACGTCGCGGTGTGGGAGCATCAGGGCGAGGGCCGCGCGCCGCTGCGCAATGTCGAGCCGCTCGTCTTCGAAGAGGTCGCGCTCGCCACGAGGAGCTACAAGTGAAGATAACCTTGCGCATTTGGCGCCAACCCAACGCCGAGAGCCGCGGCCGGCTCGTGCCCTACGAGCTCGACGACATAAGCCCCGAGCAATCTCTCCTCGAGGTCCTCGACGCGCTCAACCAGAAGCTCATCTTGCGCGGTGAGGAGCCAGTTGCCTTCGACTCCGACTGTCGCGAAGGGATCTGCGGCATGTGCGGCCTCGTGATAAGCGGCACCGCGCACGGCCCCGTGCGCAAGACCACCACGTGTCAGCTCCACATGCGCAAGTTCGAGGACGGCGAGGTGATCACGATCGAGCCCTGGCGCGCGCGGCCGTTTCGGGTGGTCAAGGACCTCGTCGTCGATCGCAGCGCCTTCGATCGCATCATCCAGGCGGGCGGCTTCGTCTCGGTGAACGCCGGCAACGCCCCCGAGGCGAGCGCCGTCTTGGTGCCGAAGACCGAGTCAGAGCTCTCCATGGACGCCGCGGCGTGCATCGGCTGCGGCGCGTGCGTGGCGGCGTGCAAGAACGGCTCGGCCATGTTGTTCGTCGCCGCCAAGGTCGCGCACTTAGGTCACTTGCCGCAAGGCGAGCCCGAGGCGAAGAAGCGCGTCTCGCGCATGCTCGAGCAGATGTGGCGCGAGGGCTTCGGCGCGTGCACCAACACCTACGAGTGCGAGGCGGTCTGCCCGAAGGGCATCTCGGTGAACGTCATCGCCGAGATGAACCGCAAGTGGTTAGGTGGCCCTTAGGGCCATAGCATCAGAATGGGGGGCGTATGGCGCCGCTGAAGTCGACGTGAAAGCCGAACGGGAAGGAAATACGGTCCTGAGCGTCCATGAGACCTTTGGGCGGATTCGGGAAGGGGCTCGCGCGCTCGATGGCCGCGACCGCCTCGCGATCGAGGAAGTCGAGCCCGCTCGACCTCGTTACGGCGGCTTCTTTCAGCGTGCCGTCGGCCGCGAGGGTGATGCTGACCACGGTGACGCGCGAGCGGAAGCCGTAGATGTTGCCAGAGGGGTCGCGGCGCCGATACTCCTCGAGCGGCCGCCAGGTGGACGAGACGCCGCGCTTCAAGCGGTTGAAGAACGAGGCGTACTTGAACTCGCGTGAGTTCAAGAAGGTGCCCTCGCCGAGCTCCACCCCCTCGAGGTGATCGTTCGACGGGGCGCCGGCCAGGCTCGCGAGCACGCCCACCTTGGGGATGAGCTCGAGCGCCGCGCCCGACTTTGGCGCCTTTGCCTCCGCTCCTTGACCGACCTCGCCTGGGGAGAGCCGCAGCCGATCGCTGTTGCCCTCGAGCGCTGTGCTCGCCTCCTGGTTTGTAAGCTCGCCGAGCTTCGGATCGAGCCTCAGGGCGAGGCGGTCTTTGGCCTCGACCTTCGGCAGCTCAAGCGCGCCGCGTCGCGGGTCTCGGTCTTCGACCTTTGCCTTGGCCAGC
>CAYXQW010000308.1:1513-4107 GCA_964466695.1 uncultured Bdellovibrionales bacterium | reverse complement strand
CCTCGCCGACATCCTCCCGCTCTCGCTCGAAAGCGGCGGCATGATCGTCGGCGCCTTTACCCCGATGTTGAGCGAGGCCGGACGCTCCCACCCCATAACCGACCTCACCAAGAATGCCGGCAAAAACTCCGAGGTCTGGGCGAGCTTGCCACCGTTGCCCGCCATCAACCGCACCTCAGGCCTCGCATCGGGCGCCACCTCGCTCTTGCACACACGCGACGAGCACGAGCCCATAATCGCGCTCGGCGAGACGAAGAACGGCCGCGTCATGGCCATCGCCACCGGCGAGCTCTGGCGCTGGCGCTTCTCCGCGAAGCGCGACGGCGGCGGCGCCGAGCGCGCGTACTACCGCCTCTGGTCGAACGCCCTGCGCTGGCTCGTCAAGGATCCCGAGCACGCCCGCGTGCGCGTGATCCCGGCGGCGCGACGCCTCGACATCGGCGCTGCGCAGAAGCTCGAGCTCGCGGTGGCCGACCACGACTACGAGCCCGTAAAAGGCGCGCGCTTGCGCATCACCCTCACCCACGGCGAAGCCGGCGCCGTAAAGCGCGACGAGCGCGAGACGAGCGACGCCGGGCGCGCGAGCCTGGTCTACGAGGAGCTGCCGGCCGGAGCCTATCGCGTACGCGCCGAGGCCTATCGCGGCGGCAAGCCCCTCGGCGAAGGACAGACGGTCTTCGTGGTAGACACCGAGTCCCGCGAGCTTCGGCAGAGCACGCCGCGCCCCGAGCTGCTACGGGCCATCGCCCGCACCACCTCGGGCCGCTACTTCACCGTCGCGAACGCACCATGGAGCGCGCTCGAGGTCAAAGACCCCGGGCTCATCGAGATCGATCGGCAACGCAACATCGAGCTCTGGGACAACGCCATCGCGCTCGTGATCGGCCTCGCGTTGTGGGCGCTAGACTGGAGCCTGCGCCGGCGCAAGGGGTACGTGTAGCTCGAACGTGGCCCCACGCCCGACGGCAGAGATCACCCGCAGATCTCCCTTATGCCTCGCGGCGATTTGCTTGCACACATAAAGCCCGAGCCCGGTGCCGCCCGCGTCGGTCTTCGTGGTGAAGAAAGGATCGAAGATCTCGCCGAGGTGCTCCTCGGCGATCCCTGGGCCATCATCGGCGACCGCCAAGACCACCTCGTTGCCTACAACCAAGGTCGTAAGCTCGACCTTCCCCCCCTCGGTCATGCTTTGTTGCGCGTTCTGCGCGAGGTTGACCACGAGCTGTTGCAGCTCGACCTCGCTGGCCATGATCCAAGGATCCTCCGGCGCGAGCCGTAGCTCTAGCTGCGTCTTATGCACGACGAGCTGATGTCGCAGCACGCGCGCGGCCTCTTCGACCAGGAGGTTTAAGCGCACGCGGCGCATCTCTTGCGCCTGCCCGCGCGCGAAGGCGAGGAAGTTGGCGAGGATGTCGCGACACCTCAGGCCCTCGCTCTCGATCGTCTTGAGCAATTCCAGAGCTTGGGCCGGATCGTCGAGCTTTCGTTGCGCCACCTGCGCGAACCCGATGAGCGCCGTCACCGGGTTTTTGACCTCGTGCGTGATCCCCGCCCCGAGCGCGCCGAAGGCCGCCATGCGCTGCGCGCTCAACAAGAGCTGCTTTGTGTAACCGAGCTCGCGCGCCAAAACGCGCGCGCGCCGCGCGTAAAAAATCGATGCGAGAAGGAAACCCGTGAGCAACACCGAAAATCCGATGAGTTGAGCCAAAATGGACCTCACGCAAGACCGCACACGCAAAATCGCATTATACCCCCAAACCCTCGCCGCGAGCCCGAGATCAATCCATGCCGAGCTCTGTGCGCATCTTAGCGAAAAACTCCTCGGCCATCGCCTCCGCGCGCGCGGCGTTGGCGCCGGCGTCATCGCGCGCGAGGCGCTCTACAGCTCCCTCGACATTTATCTCCTGCAAGAAGCGCGAAGGCGTCACCTCCGTGAGCTTACCGTAGCGGACACGCTGCGCGGCGTAGGTGAGCCAGAGGCGCTTGCGCGCGCGGGTCATGCCGACGTAACAGAGCCGGCGCTCCTCCGAGAGATCCCCCGCGCCCTCGGTGCTGTTTTTATGCGGCAGCGATCCCTCCTCCATGCCCACCATGAAGACATAGGGGAACTCGAGCCCCTTCGCCGAGTGCAAGGTCATGAGAGTCACGCACCCTCCCCGCTCCTCACGCTCCTCGCGCGACGACGGGACGAGCGCCGCGGTGTGCAAAAAATCCCCGAGGGGGCTCGCGCGCGACCGCTCCTCGCGCGAAAACCGCGCGACCGACGCCACGACCTCGTCGAGGTTCTCGAGCCGTCGCGCCGCAACCGTGGGCGCGTCATCGGCCGCGAGCACCGCCTCGCGCAAGCGCAGGCGCAAAAACAACGCGCGCACAAAGGCCTCGAGCTCCTCCGCGCGCAGACTCGCGCACCGCGCGTGATGCTCGCCGAGCGTCGCCACGAGCTCCTTTATCCCTTCGAGCGCTGATCTCTGAAGGTCGTCCACCTCCGCGGCATGCTCGAGGGCCCACCAAAGACCGCGACCGTGAGCTTGTGCGAAGCGCGAGAGACGCTCCACGCTCGCCGTCCCCACCCCGCGCGCTGGCGTGTTGATGAT
>CAYXQW010000308.1:0-1503 GCA_964466695.1 uncultured Bdellovibrionales bacterium | reverse complement strand
CTCGTCTCGCGGGTTATGGACCACCGCGAGATAGGCCAACGCATCACGCACCTCCTTGCGATCGAAGAAGGCCTGCCCGCCCACCACACGAAAGGCCACGCGATCCATCGCCAGGGTCTCCTCGAAGATCCGACTCTGCACGTTGGCCCGGTACAAAACGGCGATCTCGTCGCCGCGAACGCCGTCGTAGAGCAAGCGACCGATCGTCTCGCCCACGAGCTCCGCCTCGTCACGATCCGACGCGCAAGCGACAACCGCGACCGACTCACCCTCGCCGAGCGCCGACCACAATGCCTTCGCCTTACGCTCGCGGTTATTGGTGATCACGGAGTTGGCCACGGCCAAGATCCTGCCCGTCGATCGATAGTTCTGATCCAAGACGACCTCGCGCGCCCCCGGAAACTGCCGCGCAAAGCCGAGGATCTGCTGCGAGCACGCGCCCCGCCAGGAATAGATCGATTGATCATCGTCGCCGACCGCGCACACGTTCCGCTTCTCTCCTGCAAGCACGCGCAAGAGCGCGAGCTGATCCGGGCTCGTGTCCTGATACTCGTCGACGAGCAGATGATCGAACTTTTCGCTCCACGCCTGGCGCTCCGAAGGCACGGCGAGCACATCCTCGGCGCGCAAGATCAAGTCATCGAAGTCGAGGGCGTTGAAGGCGCGCATCTGCTCGAGATATCGAGGATATAAATCGTAGGCAGCAAGCTCGTAGTCGTCCCCCCAGTCGATCGCCACCGCCGCGAGACGCTGACGCTTGGTGCGCAGGATTATCTGCAAGACCCGGTCGGCGTCCAGGCGACGGTCCGCGACCCGCACCCTGCGCATGAGCTCGCGCACGAGCCCGAGCTGGTCGCTCGTGTCGTAGATCCCGAACCCGGGCAAAAACCCCGCCGCCTCGGGCGAGCGCCGAACGATCTCGAGCCCGAGCGCGTGAAACGTCGAGAGGTGCACCAGGCTCGCCTCGCGCCCCGCGACCGCGCGGAGCCGCTCGCGCATCTCGTTCGCCGCCTTGTTGGTGAAGGTGACGCCCAAGATCTTGGCAGGATCGACGCCGTCACGAATCAACCTGGCGATCCGGTAGACGATGACGCGCGTCTTGCCGCTGCCAGCCCCCGCGAGCACCAACAAAGGACCCGCCTCATGCAACACCGCCTCACGTTGGCGGTCATTGAGACCATCGAGCTCTAATCGCGACATGATTCTAAAGGGCTAACGCATAAGCCCCGCGCGCTGACGGCTATAACGGAGAAAGCGCCACAGCGTAAACAAATCGAAGAGCCCGACGAGCAAGACGAACCCCGCCACCACCACGAACTGCAACCGCCCCTCGCCCGGCGCACGACCGACTTGTAGGATCCGCGCCACGTTCTGCGAGCGCGCCTGGAAACGCCAGCTATACTCGCGCGCAAAACGGGAATAAAACCGCGAGCGTGAAGGATCTATCACGCGACCACGAACCGTAACCCTCGTCCCAAACGCAAAACGATCACCCTCGGGCGG
>CAYXQW010000307.1:0-4113 GCA_964466695.1 uncultured Bdellovibrionales bacterium | reverse complement strand
CACGGCGTAACCGAGAGCTCGTTCGCAACACTCGCCGAGCCATCCGGCTGTATCCTGTGCGGGCTCTGTACGCGCGCGTGCGAGCAGATAGGCGCGCGCGCCATCAGCATGGTCGGGCGCGGGAGCGAGCGCGAGGTGGCGACGCCGTTCTTCGACGATCCTGCAGACTGCATAGGCTGCCTCGCGTGCGCGTACATCTGCCCCACGGGATATATCGAATATACCGAGGATGAGGAGCAGCGGACGATCTTCGGCCGAGTTTTCGCGCGGCAAAAGTGCAAGGCATGCGGCCGCGCCCACATCACGCTGGCCCACGCCGAGTTTCTGCGCGCGCGCTCGGGCCAAGGCGAGGACTTCTGCGAGCTCTGCGACGAGTGCAAGCGGGCGGCGCTCGTCAAGACCGCCGTCGCGCTCGGCGACGAGCGAGGTGCTTGATGGAGCGCATCTTCAAGATAACGATCGAGCGATGCACGGCCTGCGGTAAGTGCGAGCTCGCGTGCGCGTTCGCCCACGGTACACCGGGCGCGCCGGGCCAAAGTCGCATCCACGTGACGCGCACGGGGTTAGAGGCGGGCGTGCCCGTCGTGTGCTTGCAGTGCGACGAGGCGGCGTGCGTCGCCGTCTGCCCGAGCGGGGCTCTCATGCGCAACGCGGCGACGGGGGCGATCGAGCTCGACGAACAAAAGTGCCTCGGGTGCCAGGCGTGCGTCGCCGCCTGCCCGTTCGGCTGCATGGAGTGGCACGACGAGCGTCGTAGGGCGTATAAATGCGACCTCTGCGGCGGGGCTCCGGCGTGCGTCGCACATTGCCCGACTTCAGCCTTGGAGTACATCGAGAAAGGCTCTGCTCATGAAGTGCCAACGGTGCGAAGAAGAGGTGACGGAGCTCGTGCGGGTGAAGGTGGGCAAGAAGACGCTCAAGCTCTGTGAGGGCTGCGCCGACGAGCTCTCGGAGCAAGAAGAGCTCGCCGAGGGGGCCGAGGAGGCGATGCGCGGCATGATGGAATACAAGGGCTCGTGAGCATGAGCGCGCCTCCTGTCGCCGTCTTGAGGGTGGTCTCGCAAGATCGGCCGGGGCTCGTCTCGGACGTGATGTCGTTATTGTTTCGGCTCGGCGGCAACGTCCTGCACGCCGACGAGCACATCGACCCCGAGGACAACTCCTTCTTTCAACGCATCGAGTTCATGCCGTCGCTTGAGGTGTGCGCCGAGGATAAGCGCGCGGCCTTCGTCGCGGACATCCGGGCGGCGTGTGCGAGCTGGGGCATGCGCTCGTGGCTGCGCTTCTATGACGAGCGGCCGCGTCTCGCGCTGCTCGTCTCCAAGGCCGGCCATTGCGTGTTCGATCTGCTCGAGCGGCACCGCGAGGGCGAGCTCGCCTGTGAGATCTCGTTCGTGCTCTCGAACCACCGCGACCTCGAGACCGAGGTCACGCGCCGCGGCTACCGCTTCGTCTACGAGCCCATCGAAGGCGGCGACAAGGCGGCGCAGGAGCGGCGCCTCGGCGAGCACTTCGCGCGCGAGGGCGTAGAGCTCATCGTCCTCGCCCGTTACATGCAGGTGCTCTCGCCCGCGCTCGTCGCGGCTTACGCCGAGCGCATCATCAACATCCATCACAGCTTCTTGCCCGCCTTCGCCGGGGCGCAGCCCTATCGCCAGGCCTACCACCGCGGCGTCAAGCTCATCGGGGCCACGAGCCACTACGTCACCTCCGCGCTCGACGAGGGGCCGATCATCACGCAGGCGGTCGCGCGGGTGAGCCACCGCGACCACATCGAAGACCTGGTGCGCAAGGGTCGCGACCTCGAGCGGGTGGTGCTCGCCGAGGCCGTGCGCTCTCACCTCGAGGACCGCGTGATCGTCTACAGCAACAAGACGGTGGTCTTCGATTGAGCGGTCTGTCCTTTGCGAGCCCCATCGGCGAGCTGTTCCTCGAGGGCGGCGCGGCCGGGCTTGTGCGGATCTTCGTCGGCGCGCCGTGCGAGGGTTGGCGCGAGGAGCAAACGCCGCTGCTGCACGCGGCGAAGCGCGAGCTTTGCGCTTACTTCAAAGGCGAGCTTTTCGCCTTCAGCGTGCCGCTCACGCCTTCGGGGACGCCGTTTTGCGAAGCGGCGTGGCGTGTGATGTGTCAGATCCCCTTCGGCGAGACCTGGTCATACGGGCGCGTGGCCGCGGCCATGGGCCACCCGCGTGCGGCGCGAGCCGTGGGGGGGGCGGCGCACAAAAACCCGATCCCCATCATCATCCCGTGTCATCGCGTGGTCTTAGCGGCTGGGATCGGCGGCTATGCGCTCGATCTTTCGATCAAGCGCCAGCTTTTGACGCACGAGCGGGCCGCGGTCGCGGGGCGCACGGCGAGAGCTTCTCGAGCCGCGGATAGGACAACACCGGCAGCTCGATGATGGGCTCGCGCGGCCTTTTGCCCGAGGAGAAGTAGCGCGCGAGCAATTCGATGGCGGCGGCGACGCGGAGCTGGGTCTCGACCGTGGCGGTGAGCAGACCCTTGTCGATCTCCTGCTTGCAGCGGGGCGTGCCGTCGACCGCGATCGTGGGCAGGCGCAAGAGCTCGGGGCGTTCTCTCTGCTCGGCCCATTGCGCGAGGGCTCTACCTATGCCCGGCAGCATGGCCTCGCTCTGCGAGCCGATAAGATCGAGCTTGCCCTCGGGTTTGGCGAGCTCGGAGCGCAACCACCTGAGGCAGGCTTTCTCGGCGAGCTTGGCGCTGAAGTTACCGACCACGATGTGCATAGCGTAGCGCACGTCTTTGCCGATCACCTCCTCGAGGCCACGCAAGCGCTCGGTGCTGTCGAAGCTCGTCGGGTCGCCGATGACATAGAGGATGGTGCCGCCCGCGGGTAAGAGGGCCTTCATTTGATAGGCTTGTATGCGCCCGGTTTGCCGCGCGTCGGGGACGACGGTGGCGCAGAGCCCGCGCGGGTACTTCTTGCGAAGGCTAATCCAGGAGCACTCGTGGTGCTCGTCGAGATCGGAGCTCGTGCGCGCGAGCAACACCACCGCCTTCTCTCTCTCGAGGATCTGCTCGAGCACGGCTCCGGGCCCCGCGTGGGTCCAGGGCAAGATGACGAAGCCGTCGTGTCGATCTTGGCGCAAGGCCTCCAAGATCTGGTGCTTCTGGGCGGTGATGTCGCGCGACCAATGCTCGTGGAGCTCGAGGTCGTGGCACTGGGCGGCGATATGCGCCTCCTGCAACCAGGCGTGCTGCACCTCGTCGTCGTTGGACAAGAACAAGGCTATCGAGCGTGCCTTCGCCACGAGAGAGATCTCCTCATCGACCTTTAACCGTATCATTATAGCGCGATCTCACGCGCGCATGCGCTCTTGTGGATTGTCGGCGGTTTTGTTGTAAGCTAAACCTCAATCGCGAGCGCAAAACATGCCAGATATTTGGAGTGGAATCGGAACGGACATCTCTCGCCCCAACGAGGGCGAGTGGCTCTATCGAGTGGGCGGCGAGACGCGGGGGCCCGTGCCCATGCAGGTCTTGGCGCAGAAGCTCGTGCGCGGCGAGATCGATCTCAAGGTGCACGTGGCGCGCGAGGGCGGCGAGTTTCACCCCATCGCGCGGGTGGCGGCCTTCGCGCCGCACATCACCGAGGCGAAGAAGCACGCGCACAAACGGGCCATGGCCAAGATGCGTCGGATCTTGCTCTTGGCGGCGCTGCCAGCGATCGCGCTCATCGCCGTGGCGAGCTACTTCGTCTGGGTGGAGCTCGGGCAGCGCCGCGCGGCGGCCGAGCGCGAGGCGAAGGCCAAGCAGGAGGCGATCTTGCGCGAGACCAAGAAGGCCGAGGCCTTGCCCGACCTCGGGCTCGTCGCGCTCGTCTCGCTCGGCAGCGAGGAGACGGTGAACATCAAGAAGCACCAGCCCGCGCGCCGCACGCCGCGCAAGGTCGGGGGCGGCACGGCGACGCCCGAGCCGGAGGAGATGGTGCAGCAGTGTCGCCTGTCGCAGGGCGACGTCTTGTCCACCCTCAAGCGGCACCTCGCGAAGATCAACGTCTGCGTGGAGGATGAGCGCACGCGCGATCAACAAAACCTCCTGCCGTCGACGCTCGAGCTCGATTTCATCGTACAGCCGAGCGGCAAGGTGGTC
>CAYXQW010000306.1:0-4128 GCA_964466695.1 uncultured Bdellovibrionales bacterium | reverse complement strand
GCTCAGCTCGCGGCTCGCGGTGCTCAAAAGCCCGCTGGGGAGGGTCACCGTGCGCGTCTTCCACAAGCGCGCCGCGCTCCCGAAGCGCGGGTCGGACATGGTGGAGGTCTCGACGCGCGTGTCGTCCGGGTAGGTCACGACGAGGCTGCCGTCTACGCGATACTCTTGCGTAGTCTGCGTCCCGTCGGGGTAGATGGTCGCGCGCAGCTCGGTGCCGTCGCTCGCGCGCGTTGCCGTGTAGACGGTCGCGAGCCCCTCGCCGGTCGTGTGCGTCACCGAAAAGCCCCGCGCGCCCATGACACGGCTCAAGCGCTGCATCCCGAACGGGCTCGCGTCGGTTTGCAAGAGGCCGAGGCCGTCGTAGCCGAACGTCCATAAGGCGCCGCGAGGGTTGGTCTGCGTGCGCAAGAGGCCGCCGTCGTAGGTATAGTTGTGTGATGCGGCGCCAGGGTCGCGGATAGTTGCGATATAGCCATCCGCGTCGAGAAGTATCTCGGTCACAAGCCCGTCGGGCGAGGTGATAGTTGCGCGGTCAGACGCCCAAGAGATCGTAGTCGCGCGCCCGGCCTGGTCGCGCACGGTCACCAGTCGGCCGGCCTCGTCGTACGCGAAGCTCGCCGTCACCGCCCCGCTCGCGGCGTCGCGCGTCTGCGTATGCCGGCGCGCCGCGTCGAACGCGTACACCTCGCGACCGTCGCTCGAAGCTACCAAGCCCGCGGCGCCCGCGGCCTGAGCTGGCGTTCGCAGTGAGATCTCCCGCACCCGCCGGCTGTCGCGGTCGAGAAACACCAAAGACCCCTCCGGGCTCCACGCGAGGCTCATGATGTAATCGGCCACCGCAAAGAGCGGCGCCTCGCCGTCGCCGCTCGAGCCCGACAAGGCCACGTTGCGCGTCCCCGTCGCGCCGAGCAGCAGCGACACCGAGCCGTCGGGCGCCACCCGACAGATCCTCGACCCGCCCTCATGAGTCGCCGAGCCGATGAACAACGCGCCGTGCGGGTCGGTCGCCAAAACCGGCGCCCAGAGCTGACAATCCGCCACGCCAAAGCCCGGCGTGCTCGTGCTGAACGTGCCCTCGAAGACCTGCTTCACCGTGCCGTCGGGCGTGATGCGGCGGACGCGGCCCGGGTGCCCATACTGGGTGTAGGGCGTGGACATGTAGATCGTGCCATCGCCGCCGAGCGTCGCGTCGTGGAGACGTGGCAGGTCGACCTCGACCGCCGTCCCGAGCACGCCCGTGTATGGACAAGAGCCGCTGCCGTCACCGCGCCCCGCTACCGTGCGGATAACGCCGTCGGGCGTCACCTCCCGCAGCCGGCAATTGCCGCCGTCGAGGATGACCACCCCACCGCCTGGGCGCACCATGACCCGGCTCGGAAAAGACAAGCGCGCCGCCGTCGCCAGGCCGCCGTCGCCAAAAAGCCCCTGGAGGTCGCGCTGGCCCGCGAAGGTGGTGATGATGCCTTCGGTATCGATCTTGCGCACCACGTGGTGCGGCAGCTCGGCGATATAGATGTTGCCCTCGGTGTCGACGGCGATACCAGCCGGGCTCCCGAGGTGCGCCGCCGTCGCCGGGCCGCCGTCGCCCGCAGGCGTGCTCGCGTTCACCTTACCCGCGACCGTGTACAGCCGACCGTCGCCCTTACGCACGAGCACGCGGTTGTTGTCGCTGATGTACACCTCGCCGCTCGGCGCCACCGCGACGTAGCGCGGCTCGCACAACCCCGCGGCCACCGCCGGCGTACCCTCCACGAGCTCCACACATTGCGTCGTGCCGTTGCCGATCAACGTGCGCATCGTGCCCCCGAGCAGCACGTGGTCCTGCCGCGTGCCGTCGCCGCGATAGAGCTTGCCCGCGTCGGCGTCGTAGGTGTGGTGCGCGTCGAGCGTCCAACCGCCGAGGCCGAGCTTGCGGGCGTCGATGGCCTCGAGCGTCACCTTGAAGCTCCGCCGCACCGTGAACGTGCTCGCCCCCGGGACGACGCGGGGGATGGCGGCCCCTATCAAGTTGGTGGAGACGCCGGCCGTGCCGAAGCTCGCTTGCTGCGCGGGGTCGGCCGCCCGATAGACCACCGGGTATTCGTAAGTCACGGTGAGCATCGCCGTCGTGGTGCCGCTCAGCACGCGGCCATAGCGATCGGTCGCCGGCAGCGTGAGATCGGTCGCGAGATTGGGGGCAGGTGTGAAGCTTCGCTCCACCTTGGCGCCTTGCGCCTGTAGCGTCACCACCGCGCGCCGCAACGACGCCGGCACGCTCGCGCCCGTCACCTGCACCCGCACCGTGCGCGCGGCCGCGTAGCCGACGTTGCGGTCGCTTCTATAGTTGAGCGTGTAGGGCGTGCCCGTGATGGCCACCCGCTCGCCGAGCGTCTGGCTCGTGCAGCCGATGATCGAGCCTGAACGCGTAGCCTCGCACGGCAGCGGCGGGCCGTAGGCGACAGGCGGCTCGGCGGGCGGCGGCTCGGCGTCGGCCGGCACGTTGGTCGCGTAGTTGATGTCGACGGGCGTAAAGTGCGGCAGGCTCACGCGGATGAGCGTCTCGCCGATATCATAGAGACTCGCGAGCTGGGTGCGTTCGGCGTGCTCGATGCCCAGCTCTTCGAGGGTGGGGTCGTCGTCTGCGAGGCCGTCGCCTGTGACGTCGAGATAAGCCACGCCCGCGAGGATGTCGGTGACCGCGACCACCACGCCGTCGGGCAAGGCCTCCCAGCTCGCGCGCGCGCGGTCGTAGGCCCCGAGCGGCGCGCGGCCGCCTACCGGCACCTCGAGATAGTTATCGACATAGAACGCCGCCGGCTGTGATAGTTCGATACTATCGGCTCCCGCCTCCACCGCCTCGTCGGCCGAGACCTCCACGCAGTAAGTATACGCCGTGACCGCGGGCAAGTCGGCCGGCATCGCGCTCGGCCCCGTATCTCCGACGGTAAACTCGGTGATGCGTAGCTGCAAAGACGGCGCGGGCGCCACCGACCCGTCTTGCATCCGCAGCACCGCGCTCGTGCCCGCGGGCAAGAGCACCGTCGCCTGCCGCTCGCCCGTGCTGTCTACCATGACGCTGCCGCGCGCGACCTGCGCCGGCGCCGACGGCCCGAGCGTCACCCGCGTCACCGCCGCGTCGTAGGCGAGCAAGGTCACGGGCGGGGCCTCGCGCGCCTCGTTCCAGCCGATGGCGAGCGTGCGCTGCGCCGAGATGCGGTCGTAGCGCGAGAAGCGTAAGGTCACGGCGCCGCCGCCGTTGAGCGCGAGGTCGTACTCACCGTTCGCCCGCGTGACGGTGTAGCCGAACTCGTCGTGGCCGTGCGCCTCGACGTACACCGAGTGCAAAGGCGCGCCGCTCGCGTCTTCCACCCGGCCGTGCAGCACGGACACGCGCGCGGGCACGAAGGCCTCGGGGTCGGCGGCGAGCTGCACCGCGTCCGCGTCCGCGTAGAGAAACGCGACGCTCTCGGCGAACGACGGCATGGCGCTCAAAGGTGCGGCCGGCGCTACGGGCTCGGGCGGCAGGCGCGTTACCGTGCAGCCGGCGAGGCGAGTGTGGGTGACACCAAACGACGGGTCGCAACTATCCACGGTGCAGAGGTCGTCGTCGTCGAGCGCGGGCGGAGCGCCGGCGAGGCAGGCGCCGTCGCCGTCGCAGGTCTCATCGCCGTTGCACGCATCGCCATCCGAGCAGGGCTTCCCCGCGGGGAGCATGACGCGCACGAGGCCGAGCGCGGGATCGCAGCGCTCCTTTGAGCATGGTTGCGGCGCGCCCACCTCGACGGGCGCGCCGGCGAGGCAAACACCGTCGCCGTCGCAAGTGCCGGCGGTGCTGCAAGCGTCGACGGGCCAGGCGCACACGGTGCCGGCGAGCGCGGGCACCTCGACGCACGCGCCTGCCGAGCATGTATCTATGGTGCAGGGGTTGTTGTCGTCGCAGATCACGTCTGCGCAAGGGTCGGGCGGCGGGCTGTCTCCACCACCGCCGTCGTTGCGATCGCCACCGCCACCGCCACAAGCACAGAGCATCGCCAGAACACAGCCGAAGACACGCGCGCGAAGCATACCGCCCCCCTTAGGTGCGAGATGGCTTCACCCTGTGACTGCCACGCGCGGCCTGTCAATCAAGAAAAGAAGAAAAGGGGTCAG
>CAYXQW010000305.1:0-4142 GCA_964466695.1 uncultured Bdellovibrionales bacterium | reverse complement strand
GTCGTCGCAGATCTCGGTGCCGCAGAGAACACCGTCGCCGCAGCCGCTCGGGGTGAAGAGGCCGCTGCAGTCGGCGAGGCAGGTGCCGAGGCAGTCGTTGTTGTTGCCGTCGTCGCAGACCTCTGTGTTGTTTACGACGCCGTCGCCGCAGAAGGCCTCGCGGCAGGTGCCGCTCGTGCACACCAGGCTTATGCAGTCGCTATCTGTGTTGCAGGTGGCGCCGTCGGCGCACGGATCGCAAGGACCGCCGCAGTCGATGTCGCCCTCGCCGCCGTTTTGCACGAGGTCGTCGCAGGCCGCTGCCTGGCAGATGTTGCTCGTGCACACGAGGCTTGTGCAGTCGCTCTCGAAATCGCAGGCGAGCCCTGCGCCGCAAGCCGCGCAGGTGCCGCCGCCGCAGTCGACGTCGGTCTCGTCGCCGTCCTCTATACCGTTGTCGCAGCTTACGGGGGCGCAGGTGAGGTCAGCGCCGCAGGCGCCGGTGTCGCAGTCGCTCGCGACGAGGCAGCCTTGACCGAGCGCGCACAAGGCGCAGGTGTCGCCGCCGCAGTCGATGTCGGTCTCATCGCCGTTTTGCACGAGGTCGCTGCAAGCCGGGGCCTGGCAGAGGCCGCCTTGACACACGCCGCTTACGCAGTCGCTCGCCTGTGCGCAGGTGTCGCCGGTGTCGCAGGGCGCGCAGTCGATGCCGCCGCAGTCGGTGTCGGTCTCGGCGCCGTTCTTTGCGCCGTCGGCCGGATCGCACGACGGTCGCTGGCAGACGTCTCCTACGCAGACGCCGCTCGTGCAGTCGGAGGGCGTAAGGCACGAGCTCGCGTCGGGGCAGGGGTCGCAAGGACCGCCGCAGTCGATGTCGGTCTCGTCGCCGTTGGTGATGCCGTCGTCGCAGCGCGCGGCCTGGCAGCGGCCGTTCGTGCACAGCTCGTTTTCGCAGTCCGCGTTTACGAGGCACACGTCGCCGTCTTGGCAAGGCGCGCAAGATCCGCCGCAGTCGGTGTCGGTCTCGGTGCCGTTCTTGACCGTGTCGTCGCAGGCGGCCTCGAGGCAGACCGTGTCGCAGACGCCGCTTTGGCAATCATCGTCGCTCGTGCAGCCCGCGCCGGTCGAGCACGGTGCGCACGAGGCGCCGCCGCAGTCGACGCCCGTCTCGTCTACATCCTGCGTCGTGTTGATGCAGTGATCGTCCACGCAATAGCCGCCCGTGCAAAGCTCGGTCGTGCAGTCGGTGTTGTCCTCGCAGCGCGCGCCGGCGGCGCACGGGTCGCAAGGTCCGCCGCAATCGACGTCGGTCTCGTCGCCGTTTTTGACCGTATCGGAGCAGGAGGGGGCGAGGCAGACGCTGTCGCAGACGCCGCTTTGGCAGTCGGCGCCGCTCGTGCAGGTTATGCCGTCCGCGCACGGGCCGCAGGTGTCGCCGCCGCAGTCGATGCCGGTCTCGCCGCCGTTCTCGCGGCGATCGGAGCAGGAGGGCGCGATGCAGGTGTTGGTGGCCAGATCACACACGCGGCTCGTGCAGTCCCAATCGCTGTTACATCCCGCGCCGTCCGCGCAGGTGGTGCCGCAGGCGACCGCGCCGCAGTCGATGCCGGTCTCGTCGCCGTTTTTGACGCCGTCGTCACAGGCGGGCGTCACGGCGCAAGGCGGGCAAGGCCCGCCGCAGTCGGTGCCGGTCTCGCCCGCGTCTTGGGTGCCGTTGTCGCAGGTCGCAGGCGAGCAGAGGCCCGCAAGGCAGGTGGCGCTCGCGCAGTCGGCGCCGGCGCTGCAGGTCGAGCCCAAAGAGCACGGGGCGCAAGCACCGCCGCAGTCGACGTCGGTCTCGTCTTGGTTCTTCACCGTGTCGGTGCAGCTCGGCGCCTGGCACTCGTGATCGAGGCAGACGCCGCTTGCGCAGTCTATCGAGAGCACGCAGTAATCGCCCGCGGCGCACGGGGCGCAGTCGGGTCCGCCGCAGTCGACGCCGGTCTCGCTTAGGTCACGTGTAAGGTTACCGCAGCTCGCGATACGGCAGAGGCTAGCATCGCAGACGCCGCTTGCGCAGTCGGTGACGTCCTCGCAGCCTACGCCCGCAGCGCACGTGCCGCAGGTGCCGCCGCCGCAGTCGACGCCGGTCTCGTCGCCGTTTTTGACGCCGTCGTCGCAGGCAGCGGCGAGGCAGACGACATCGCAGACGCCGCTTGCGCAGTCCGAGGGCAGGGTGCAGGTGGCCGCCACGGGGCAGACGGGGCAGAGAGGCCCGCCGCAGTCGGTGCCGGTCTCGAGGCCGTTTCGCCGGGTGTCGTCGCAGGAGGCGGCGGTGCAGACGTCGACGATGCAGGCGCCGCTTAGGCAGTCGAGATCGAGCGCGCACACGCTGCCGTCGGCGCAAGCTGGGCAATTGGGTCCGCCGCAGTCGATGTCGGTTTCGTCCTGGTTTACGAGCTCATCGACGCATGACGGCGCCGGGATTGTGACGCAGGCGCCGTCGACGCAAGCTTGGCCCGCGGGGCAGGTGCCGGTGAGGTTGGTAGGCGAGCATGCGGTGCCGGGGTCATCGGCGATACAGGCGCCGTCGGTGCAGGTCTCACCCTCGGGGCAGGTGCCGGTGAGATTGGTAGGCGAGCAGGCGGTGCCGGGGTCATCGGCGATACAGGCGCCGTCGACGCAGGTTTGGCCCTCGGGGCAGGTGCCGTCGGGGTTTTGGGCCGAGCAGGTTTCTGGCGGCGGGACGCGGACCTTTCCACCCGAGCAGGCGGCGAGGAGGAGTGGCAAAAGACAAAAGAGCGTAGGCCGACATACCCGCATGAGGCTCCTTACGTGCGCCGAGATTTATCTCGGCAACACAACAAACGGCACATTGTCAGCCTATGTTGAATCATCGCGGGCGGATGGGTGCGCCCAAGCGAATAATTCTAACCGGGCGAGGGTCTTACCGCACCGAAACCTAAGCCGGGCTCGCGAGCACCGCGAGCAAGCTTCGTAAAATCGCGAACGCGAGCGCGATGATGACGAGCAGCAGGCCGAGCTTGCAAGCGAGACGTAACGCGCTGCCGCCGAGCCCGAGGGTTGCAAAGAGCAGGCTCCGCGTCCGGCTCCGCTCGCGCGCCTCGATCCAGGATGCGTATCCTGAGGCGATGTCGGCCTTGAGGCGAGCGCTATTTCTCTCGAAGAAGGTGGCGAGCCAGCGGCCGATGGCGCTCATGAGCGCGTGGCGCCAGGCGAGCACCGCGCCGCCCGCGATCACCCCCGCGATGACGGGGGGCCAAGCGAGGCAGATCCCTCCGCCGAGCGCGAGAGCCAGCACGCCTGTCGCGAGCGCGACGCGTCGCGTGCGGCGCGCGGGCGTGCGAGACGCCATGGGCCAGCCTAAAAGCCCGATGAGCGCCGCGAGGGCGAGGAGCAAGATCGCCTTCAAAGAGAGCGCGAGCGAGGCTGTGAGGTAGCGAAAGCTCACGAAGATGGGCTCGCCCTCCGCGATCCAATAACGCACGTGCGAGAGCGTCTTGCCCGAGCGAGGCAGCTCGATGCGCACCGACATGGCGCCCGAGGCTTCGCCCGCTGTTTGCGCGGGCGAAGGCCCCCGCGACAGTTGCCCCACGCCGGCAGGAGCGAGCAGCTCTTCTTCTTCCCAGAGCTCGCGCGTGGGCGCGGGGGGGGGCGGGAGGCTGAAGGAGCCGCGACCTGCGAAGCGCTGAGGGTGGAGGACGCCGCGCGGTGCGGAGGTGAGGTAGCCTTGCGGGACGTGCACCTTCCAGCGCGCCATCGCCAGCGGCACGTGGAGCTTCGGGAGGGCGAGTCGCCGCACGCCGAAGGCGCCGAGCGCGGGCAGGGGCAGCTCGTAGACGATCTGCATGCGGATAGGCGTGAGCCCATCGTGGCCTTGCGGCGAACGGACGAGGGGTAAGAGCACGTCGCCGCGGTCGTCACGGCTAGGCTTTACGGGCTCGCCTTCGACGAAGGCGCTGCGGATCACGGCCCGCTCGTCGAGCGTGAGCGCGAGGTACTGCTGGAGGTTGTTGCGCATCGCGAAGCGCAGGTCGGTCATCAGGCGGCCGTCGCTGGTGAGGACGGTCTCGGCGATGAGCTCATCCACGCCGCCCGGCGCCAGGGACTTCTCGGGGTAGCGGCCGATGCTGGCGGAGGCTTCGACGCCGCCCTCGATGCCG
>CAYXQW010000304.1:0-4142 GCA_964466695.1 uncultured Bdellovibrionales bacterium | reverse complement strand
CATGGCGCCCTCTTATAGCTCGCGCGTCGCGCGGACGACACCCTCTAATGGTTGGCAGAGGGTATGGCCATGAGGTACAGCTCGAAGCTCCGATTTTAGACAAAGCTCATCACGCGATTGAGCGGTCGCAGCAGGTCGACCTCTCATCGGCCGGAGAAGACGATGACAAAGCGTAAGAACGCATCGCCAGCGCAGCTCGAGACGCCGACGGCGTGGCATAGCCTCGCGCCCGAGGAGGTGCTCGATCGTCTCGAGGTCTCGCGCGCCGGCCTCGATGAGCAGGAGGTCGCCGCACGGCTCGCCAAGTACGGCGCGAACGTGCTGCCGGCGCGTCGGCCGCCGACGCTCATCGGCATCTTCCTGCGCCAATTCAAGAGCCCGCTAATTTACATCTTGATGGCCGCCGCGGCCGTCGCGCTCGCGCTCGGCGAATACACCGACGCCATCTTCATCGGCGCCGTGCTCCTGCTCAACGCGAGCCTCGGTACGGTGCAAGAGTGGAACGCCGAGCGCAGCGCGGCGGCGCTGCAAGGGTTGCTCAAGGTCTTGGCGCGCGTGCGCCGCGCTGGCCGCGAGCTCAGCATCACCGCGCAGGAGCTCGTGCCGGGCGATCTCGTGCTGCTCGAGTCCGGCGATCGCGTGGCGGCCGACATGCGCCTCCTCGGCGCCAATAACCTCACGATCGACGAGGCCTTCCTCACGGGCGAGAACATCGCTCCGGTCAAGGACACAGCGACGCTCGGCGAGGAGGTCTCCCTCGGCGATCGGTTTAACATCGCCTTCGCCGGCTCCATGGTGATGAGCGGCCGCGGGCTCGGCGTGGTCGTCGCCACCGCGAGCACGACAGAGGTCGGGCAGATCGCCTCGAGCGTCGCCTTCACCGAGTCGAGCAAGCCGCCGTTGATCGTGCGGATGGAGAAGCTCGCGCACCAGATAAGCTACTTTGTTGGGGCGGCGGTGGCGCTGCTCGCCGTCGTCGGGATCTTGAAGGGCATCCCGCCCATCGAGGTCTTCTTCCTCGCGGTGGCGCTCGCGGTCTCGGCCATCCCCGAGGGGCTGCCCGTGGCGATGACCGTCGCCTTGTCGATCGCCGTGCGCCGTATGGCGCGTCGTAACGTCATCGTGCGCAAGCTGCCGGCGGTCGAGGGCCTCGGGAGCTGCACCTGCATCGCGAGCGACAAGACCGGCACGCTCACCGTCAACCAACAGACGGTCAAGGCGCTGGCGATGTTCGGGGTGGGCCGCCTCAAGGTCGGCGGCGAGGGGCTCGAGCCGACAGGCGAGTTGACGCTCGCCGAGGGTTCGCTCGACGGCGCGCGACGCTCGCTCCTCGAAGAGATCGCCCGCGCCGGGGTGATCTGCAACGAGGGCGATTTGACGCGCGACGAGGCGGGCCACTGGCTGCCGCACGGCGACGCGATGGACGTCGCGCTGCTCGCTTTTGCGCGTAAGGCTTCGGTAGAGCCCGCAGAGGCGCGCGCCGCGATCGAGAGGGTGGGCGACATCCCCTACGAGTCGGAGCGCAAATACGCGGCGAGCTTTTGGCGCCGTGATGGCGAGGTCCGCGTGGTCGTCAAGGGCGCGCTCGAGACCGTGCTCGGGTTTTGCGACCGCGTAAGGACGCCGGAGGGCGATGCTCCGCTCGACACCGCAGAGATCGAGCGCGAGTCGCTCGCGCTCGCCTCCGAGGGTTACCGCGTGCTGGCGATCGCCGGGTCTTTGGTCGAGCGCGCTCCGAGCTCGACGCCGAGCGAGGATGATCTGCCCAAGCTCGCGCTCCTCGGGCTTTTCGGCTTCATGGATCCGCTTCGCCCGGAGGTGAAGGACTCGGTGGCGAAGTGTCAGGGGGCCGGTATCAGGGTGGTGATGGTCACGGGCGATCACCCCGCGACGGCCTTCGCCATCGCCTCAGAGCTCGGCATCGCCGAGGAGCAAGCACAAGTCGTGACCGGCGGCGAGCTCGCCGCCGCTCCCGCGGGTAGCGAAGAACAGCGGCGCATGATCTCCCGCGCGCGCGTCTTCGCCCGGGTCTCGCCGCTGCAGAAGCTCGAGATCATCGAAGGGCTCATCGCTGAGGGGCACTTCGTCGCGGTCACCGGAGACGGCGTCAACGACGCGCCGGCGCTCAAGAAAGCCAACGTCGGCATCGCCATGGGTTCGGGCACCGAGGTCGCCAAGGACACGGCGTCGATCGTAGTCACCGACGACAACTTCGCCTCCATCGAGGCGGGGGTGGAGGAGGGGCGCTTCGCGTACGACAACGTGCGCAAGGTCACCTACCTGCTCATCTCGTGCGGCCTCGCCGAGGTTACCTTGTTCACCCTCTCCCTCCTCGCCAACCTGCCGTTGCCCCTGACCGCGGTGCAGCTCTTGTGGCTCAACCTCGTTACCAACGGCATCCAGGACGTGGCGCTCGCGTTCGAGGGCGGCGAGCCCGGCGCCATGAAGCGCCGACCGCGCAAGCCCACCGAAGGCGTGTTCAACACCCTCATGACCGAGCAGGTGTTGATCTCCGGGCTCGTCATGGCCGGGCTTTGCTTTGGGATCTGGATATGGCTGCTTGGTCTCGGCATCTCCGAGGCGGACGCGCGTAACCAACTCCTCTTGCTCATGGTGCTCTGCCAGAACATCCACGTCTTCAACGTGCGCTCCGAGTATGTCTCGGCGTTCCGAGTGCCGATCAGCCGCAACTACATCCTCATCGCCGGGGTGATCTTGGCTCAGGGGTTGCACCTCGCCTCGATGAACTTTCCGCCTATGCAGAAGGTGCTCGGGGTAGGGCCGATCGCCTTTCAGCAGTGGTCGAAGATGCTCGCGGCGGCCATGGTCATGCTCGTGGCGATGGAGATCTTCAAGGCCGCACGCGGTTGGCTCGGTGCGCGTTCGGGGCGGTTGGACCTCACTCCGTAGCGAGCCACTCGGCGTATTGCAAAAGGTCGCGCGCGCGCTCACTCTCGCCCGAGGTCTTGGCGAGCTCGAGGTAACGCACAAGCTCGGCCCGCCCACGCTCTAGCTCATCTAGCTCCAAGAGGCAGCTCGCGTGCAGGCGCCGCCGCTCGGCCTCGATGAGCGGGCTTTGGTGCGGCGCGGCGGCCTCGAGGTATCGTGAGGCCTCTTTACAAGCATCGTTTTGCGCGAGGTGGCGGCCTATGAGGTACGGCAAGGTCTTGTCTTTTGGCGTCTTCGCGTAGGCCTCGAGGAGCGCGACGATGCTCTTCGTGCTCGGGCCTCGCGTGAGAAAATCTCGGACGGCGTGCCCCGTGGTCAAAGGCTCCTCGAGCGCCCACAGGCGCACCCACTCGAGGCGCCGCGCGGCCGTGCTCGACCCCGAGCGCGGGTCGGCCAAAAGCTCGACGCGCGCGAGGTGCGGCTCGTCCTTCTGCCAGAAGAGCTCGGCGCGGGCTTGCCTGAGCCGATAGCGATCGGCCGCCGAGAGCTCGTCGTCGGCGAGCAGCTCGGCGCTCAACGCGAGGAGCTCCTCGTCGGCCTGGGCACGCAAGAGCCCCAGGGCGAGCTCGGTCTTGGAGGCGGTGCTGTGACGCTCGAGCTCGGCGATGCGGCGATAGATCGCGACCGCCTCGCCGGGAGGCGCGCGCCTCGCTGTGGCGCGTAAGGTGGCCATCTCATGTCCGCACTCGCGCGCGAAAATGCTCGGCATGGCGAAGCGCGCGCGGCCGTGGTCTAAGCTCTCGGGCGCTACGGGTAGCGCGGCGATCATGAGCTCCCACTCCGCGATGAGCGCGTCGAGCTCCTTGCCGTAGACCGCGGCGAAGTCGCCGCTGGCATAGACCGCCTTGATCTTCTCGTTGCCGTAGCGGTTGATGAGGAAGCGCACGAATGACCCCGCCACCGTGTAGGCGCGCGCGGGTGCGGCCGCCCAGAAGCCGCGCGCCCCGAGGATCTGTCGTAGATCTGGAGCGAGCCCGAGCTCCTCGAGTACCCGCGCCTGCGTGTCGAGATCGAAGTCGCCGCGAGACGGGCTCACCGCCTCGGCCAAGCACCACACGAGCCTGCTGTGGCTGATGACCGACGGCGTCGAGGCCGGCAACCGGGTGGGCTACGTGTGGGTGGAGTTCACCCGCACCACGCTCGACGGCGACGAGGAGCACCTCACCTGCGGCGTCGGCATCCGCGCCTCCTCC
>CAYXQW010000303.1:695-4145 GCA_964466695.1 uncultured Bdellovibrionales bacterium | reverse complement strand
GGTCGGCCACGTCCACATCACCGACGGCGTCATGCTCGGCGCGCGCGCCGGGGTGGCGAGCTCCATCGACCAGCGGGGCGTCTACTCCGGGACCCCGGTGGTCCCGCACAGGCAGTGGCTCAAGGCCTCGGTGGTGCAGCAGCACCTGCCCGAGCTGCGCGCGGAGGTGCGCGCGCTCGCCCGTCGCCTCGATGCTTTGGAAGAGGAAAAGTGAGCCAGGAGATCCAATGGCGATTCATGATACCGCGATCATCCACGAAGGAGCCGAGATCGATGCCTCGGCCGACATCGGCCCTTTTTGCATCGTGGGGCCGCGCGTAAAGATCGGCCCTATGACGCGCCTGCTCTCGCACGTCGTCGTCGACAACGACACCACGATCGGCGCGCGCAATATCATCTACCCGCACGCGGTGGTCGGCGGTACGCCGCAAGATCTCAAGTTCAAGGGTGAGCCCTCGAGGCTCATCATCGGCGATGACAACGTCATCCGCGAAGGCGCGACGCTGCACATCGGCACCGCCACCGGGCGCATGGAGACGAAGGTGGGCAACAACTGCCTGCTCATGGGCTATACCCACGTCGCGCACGACTGCATCCTCGGCGACCACGTCATCATGGCCAACATGGTGGGACTCGCGGGCCACGTCGATATCGACGACGCGGTCATCCTCGGCGGGCTCTCGGGCGTGCAACAGTTCTGCCGCATCGGTCGCAACGCCTACATCACCGGGGGCGCGCTCGTGACCCAGAGCGTCCCGCCCTTCTGCGTCGCCAAGGGAGACCGCGCGCGCCTCGTCAGCATAAACAACATCGGCTTGGGCCGCGCCGGCTGGTCGCGTCACGCGATCGATCAGGTGCGCCATGCCTTCCAGGCGCTCTTTCAAAGCGACGTCTCATACGCACACACCATCGATCAGGTAGAGCGCGAGCTCGCCAAAGAATCGCCGGAGGTCGCCGAGCTGTGCGCGTTCATCCGCGCCGAGCCCCACGGCGTTTGCCCGGGCCGCAGAGGCGCCACCTTGGAAGACGAGGCGTGAGCGCGCGTGTGCGCGTCGTCGTAATCGGCGCCGGGCACCTCGGGAGCTTCCACCTCCAAAAGCTCGCCGCCGACCCCTTGGCCGAGCTCGTAGGGATAATCGAGCCCGACCAGAAGCGGCGCGAGGAGATGTCCGCACGCTACGGCGTGCCGGTCGCAGCCACCCTCGCCGCGCTCGAGGTCACAGCCGACGCGGCGGTGCTCGCGGCCCCGACCTCCCTCCACCTCGAGACCGGGCTCTTGGCCCTCGCGCGCGGCTGGCACTTGCTTGTGGAGAAGCCGCTCGCGTGCACCGTCGCCGAGGCTTCGCGGCTGGTCGCGGCCGCGAAGGCAGCCGACAGGTTGCTACAAGTCGGCCACGTCGAGAGGTTCAACCCGGCGGTCACGGCGGCCTTGGCCGTGGTCGATCGCCCAGGTTACATCGTGGCCGAGCGGCTGAGCCCTTTCTCGGGGCGCTCGGCCGACGTCGATGTCGTGCTCGACCTCATGATCCATGACCTCGACATCGTGGCCCATCTCGTGCGAGCGCCGCTCGTCGAAGTACGCGCCATCGGCGTGCCCGTGCTCTCGTGCGAGGTCGACATGGCGACCGCGCGCCTCGCCTTCGCCGACGGCACGGTCGCCCAGCTCGCGGCGGGCCGCGCTTCACTCGAGCCTACGCGCAAGCTCCGCCTCTTCACGAAGGAGAGGTATCTCTCGATCGATTGCCAGAGCCGCGAGGTCAAGTCGGTACGGAGATTGCCGCCTGCCCCGGGCAGCGCGTGGCCCGAGATCACGGGCGAGCCCATCGAGGTGCCCGAGGGAGACGCGCTCGCGCTCGAGGATCGGCATTTCCTCGAGTGTATCCTCACGCACCGCACACCCCTCGTCGACGGCGAGGCCGGGCTCGCCGCGTTGCGCCTGGCCGAGGCCGTAAAAGATGCGATGAGCGTGCCGGCCTACCCGTGATGCGACAGCGATCGCCTGGCCATATATTGGCGCAGATCTCCTCGTCGAGAGCGCCTCGACGCTCTTGACTTATGCGCGCGAACGATGAATCAAGCGTGGTGAAGTTGGCCCGCAAAAAGGCCATTTCGGTCATGCCAGAATTGGTGTTGGGGAATCGTCTAACGGCAGGACTGCGGACTCTGGCTCCGTATATCTAGGTTCGAATCCTAGTTCCCCAGCCACCTCGAAGTAATCAGTAATCCCCCATCCGCCACGGCGCTCGCAGCGCCCCTGCAGCGTCCACGTCGGCAAAGACGAACGCGCGATCGGCGCGCACCATGCCGGCCGGAATCGTAGGATCCGCGCGGAACACCCTTATGAGCGACGCTGCCTTGTCCTGTCCGCTCACGAGCCACATGGTGCACCGCGCGCGGTTCAAGATGGGCAAGGTGAGCGTCATGCGCGCGAAGCCTCGGTGCGTGCCGGTCACGGCCACATCCGCGCTGTCGACCGCGAGCGCCGGATCGCCCGCGAACAACGAGGCCGTATGCCCGTCGTCGCCGAGCCCGAGGTGCACGACATCGAACACGGGCACGACCCCCACCATCTCGCGCAAGAGCTCGCCATACCGCGCGGCGGCCGCGATGAGGTCCTCCTCGTCTACGGGCATGGCATAAAGACGCGAGCCGCGCGGGCGCGCCGCCGCCATCAACGCCTCCTCGAGCAAAGTCAGGTTGCGATCGGGAGAGCCGAGCGGCGCCAGACGCTCGTCTACCTGCCACCAATCGATGCGCTCCCACGGCAGCTCGTGCTCGACCAGATGGCGCAGCATGAGACGCGGAGATCTGCCGCCGCTTAAGGCCACCATGACGCGGTCGCGCTCGTAGGCCGCGCGCAAGATCCGCGCCGCCAAGAACGCCGCGCCGCGCCGCGCGATCTCCTCCTCATCGGCCAAAACCTCGACGTTCATGTGCCCTCTCCGTCAGACAACAACCTCGCGTAATCGAGCCATCCGCCCGGCACGAGCCGCTCCGCCTCCACGGGACCTGCGCTGCCGAAGTCGTATTCGTAGAGGGGCAACGCGGGATCGAGCGCCGGTTCGACGATGCGCCAGGCCTCCTCGACGTAGTCCTGCCGCGCGAAGCGAAAGGACTCGGCGCGCATCGCGTCGGTCAAGAGCTCGGCGTAAGGATCGACGTCTGGCCCGCCGCGCTGATGGGTAGCCACGAGCTCTACCGCGCGACCGCGCTCGCTCCGACCCGGCTCGCGCACCATCGCCCCGAGGGCGATGGTGAAGTCGGGGCCGAGGCGAAACCTTATGTAGTTCGGTGCGCGCGTGGCGCCGGTGACGATAGGCGGCGGCCGCGACAACACCACCAGAGCTTCGCTCACGGTCGCGGCGAGGCCCTTGCCCGCGCGCAGATAAAACGGCACCCCTTGCCAGCGCCAGGAGTCGATTTCGAGCTTGAGCGCGACGAAGGTCTCGG
>CAYXQW010000303.1:0-685 GCA_964466695.1 uncultured Bdellovibrionales bacterium | reverse complement strand
GAGGAAGCCGTCTTCCTCTTCGCTTTCCACCTCCAGGTCGCTCACGGCGGTCTTGAGCTCGGGGTCCCAGTTGACCAGGCGCTTGCCGCGGTAGATCAGGCCCTGCTTGTACAGCGCGACGAAGGTCTCGGTGCGCGAGTCCTTGGCCACGCCCGGCTCGTCGCGATAACCGCGAAGCTGACCGCGCACGACGTCGCTCACCTTCAAGGTGGGGATCGCCTTCAGCACCTTCACCTTCTCATCACGCAAGGTCTCGACGTCGAGGCTGCGCGGCGGCGGCTCCATGGCGATGTTCGACAAGACCTGGAATAGGTGATTTTGCACCACGTCGCGCATGGCGCCGGCCCGATCGTAGAACGAGCCTCGGCCCCGTAACCCGAAGCTCTCCGCCATGGTGATCTCCACGCGCTCGACGTAGCGGCGGTTCCAGATGGGCTCGAGCATGGTGTTGGCAAAGCGGAAGAACGTGAGGTTCTGCACCGACTCCTTCGCCAAGAAGTGGTCGATGCGGAAGATGTCCTGCTCGCCGAAGCACCCGTGCAAGATCTCGTTGAGGCGCCGGGCCGACGCCAGATCGCTGCCGAAGGGCTTCTCGATCACCAGCCGCGCGCCGCCACCGCCGCACTCGATACGCCGAAGCTGCGCGATGACCTTGGGGAAGATATCCTGCGGCACGGCGAGATAA
>CAYXQW010000302.1:0-4161 GCA_964466695.1 uncultured Bdellovibrionales bacterium | reverse complement strand
TTTGACATATTGTCAACAGCCAGCAATCACCTGGGGGCTTTTTGACATTCTGTCAAGAGAGCGGATTTTCGTTTTCTCCCTAAGTTATTGATATTTTTGCGGTTTTCTCGAAGGCTGGTTGTCGAGAAACGGGTACGATATTTGCATTCATCTAATGTGATGCTTGGAATGCGTTTCTTTTCATGGCTGCGCACGAACGGGTGGGTGTTGAACCTGGTCTTTATCGCCCTGGCCTCCTATTTCTTCGCGGGGGCCGCGAACGCCGTGGTGGCGAGGGGGATCCGGGTCGTGCCGGCGGTCGATGATCGTGCTCGTGTCGCCACGGGTCAGCCGGCGCTCGCGCCGCCCCGGCAGGAGCTCACGTCGATCGCGGCGCGCAACCTCTTGGGTATAAAGCGAGAGAACCTCGTCCCCGAGTCCGAGGTGCAGGAAGACGCCACGGCCAACCCCGATGATATTCGCGCCTGCACTTTGCAGGTGGGGGTGCGCGCGACGCTGGTGGCCGAGGGGGCGCCCGAGTGGTCGATGGCCGTGTTGTTCATAAACAACGAGGCGGGTGTCTATTCGATCAACGAGGGGAAAAATCAGGTCGCCGCCGACGCGACGCTCGTCGACATCGAGCAGCGCTCGGTGGTGGTGCGGCGGCGTGATCACTTCGAGCGCTGCTTCGCCGACGTGGAGGGCGGCCCCGCGGGTACGCTCCCGGTCACGCCGGTGGCGGCGCAAGAGACCTCGCCCGGGAAGGCGGAGGCGAGCGGCGTCACCAAGCTCGGCGACACGCAGTACGCCATCGAGCGGACCGAGGTGAACCACGCGCTCAACAACTTGAGCGAGGTGGCGACGCAGGCGCGGCTGGTGCCGAGCTTCAAGAATGGCAAGGCCAACGGATTCAAGGTCTTCTCGATCAAGGCGGGGAGCATCTATTCGAAGATCGGGCTGCAAAACGGCGATGTCATCAACAAGATCAATGGTTATGAGATGAACAGCCCCGACGTGGCGCTGGACATCTATCAAAAGCTCAAGGACGCCTCTTCGGTAAGCATCGAGGTCAATCGCCGCGGGCAAACTATGACGATGAACTATGACATCAGAGGGTGAGCTTGCTTGAAATTATTGCCCTACATGGTTCCCCTGATGCTCGCCTTGGGTGTGTTCGGGCTGCGGCTCGAGGAGGGTCGGGCGCTCGAGCTCGATGAGGGGGTGGGCGTAGTCTTCGTGCCCCCCCTGCTCGAGCGCCCGGCGCCCTCCGAGCTCTTGGTGCTCGAAGAGATTCCGCCGCCGCCCGCCTTCGCCGCGGGCTCGGGTGTTTGCCGCTGCCCATATGTTGTGAGGGCGGCCATCGTCACCGACGGTGGCGACGAGAGCATCGCGGTGCTCTCGCGCGGGAGCGCGAGTCAGGTGGTGCGGGTCGGGCAGCGCATAGTCGCTGCGGGTTGTGTCGCGGTGGTCGAGGAGATCTCTTCGACCAGGGTGTGGTTGCGTGGTGGTGAGCGAAGGTTCTTCTGTCAATTCGAGCGATGAGGATACGGGGACATGCTGAGCGCTGTGTTTATGAGTGGGTTTTTCGCGATCAATGTGGCGGCCGCCGATCCCGGTGAGCGCGCCTCGTCTTCGATCCTGGCTCAGGTCGCGCCGCCGGCCCCTGCCGACGACGTGATCCAGGGTCGCCCGAGGCCTACGCCGCCGCGGCCGGCTGCGGGTCGGGCTCCGAACGCGGTTGTGCCCGCTCGGCCGTTGCCTGGATCTTTGCCGTCGCCGCAAGCCGCGGCCGAGCCGCTCGATTTTGCCGAACGCGCGAAGCTCGGGAGGTTCAGCTTCGACTTCTCCAAGGCGGAGATCACCGACGTGGTGCGCGCGATCTCCGACATGATGCAGCGCAACTTCATCATCCCCGAAAACCTCAAGGGTCAACGCATCACCATACTATCTCCCACCAAGATCACCGCAGGCGAGGCTTATCAGGTGTTCTTGGCCGCGCTCGAGATCAACGGGATCACCGTGGTGCGCTCGGGGAGGTTCTACAAGCTCCTACAGGCGAAGGATGCCATCCGCGAGCCGGTGCCGACGTGTGTCGGCGACGACGATACTTGCCCCAAGTATAGCGAGCAGATCATCACGACTATCTTGCCTCTGCGGCATATCGACGCGCAGCAACTAAGTCAGATCATCCAATCGCTGAAGACCAAAGAGGCGGAGATGCAGGTCTTCGCGCCGAGCAACGCTATCATCATCAGCGAGTACAGCCACAACCTGACGCGCATACGTAAGATCATCGAGGCCCTCGATGTCCCCGGCTTCGAGGACGAGCTGCAGATAGTCGTGGTGCAGTACGCCGCGGCCTCGGAGATCGCGAGCAAGATCACGCAGATCTTCGATGTCGGGTCGCGGGCGGCGGGCGGGCGTACGTCGCAGCCCGCGCGTCCGAGCACGCCGCCGCGTCCGGGTAAGCAGGCCGCGCCGACGGCGGGCCAAGACGGCGCCGAGAGCGACGTGCAGATCTCCAAGGTCGTCCCCGACGACCGCACCAATCAGATCATCATCAAGGCCAACCGTAGGAGCTTCGACGCGATCCGCCGCGTCATCGCCAAGCTCGATATCCCCGTCTCCGAGAGCGAGCAGGGGAGGGTGCATGTGTACTATCTCGAGAACGCCAGCGCCGAGGCGCTCTCGTCCACCTTATCGTCTCTGGCGCAAGCCCAGCCCGGTAGGACCGCGGGTCGGGCCGCGCGGGTGACTCCTCCGGGCACCACCGTCTCGGGCCAGACCGGTCCGGCCGAGGCCGCGACCCTGTTCGAGGGCGAGGTCAAGATCACGGCCGACAAGGCGACGAATTCTCTCGTGATCGTGTCGAGCGGTCGTGACTACAGGTCGCTGGCGAAGATCATCGAGCGGCTCGATCGGCCGCGGCGGCAGGTCTACGTGGAGGCCGCGATCTTGGAGGTCACGGTCGGCGACTCCTTGGAGTATGGCTTGAACTATCATGTCCCGGGGCGCTTCGCGCGAGGCGACTTGCCTGGAGGCGACGCGACGGCGGGCTCGGTCGGGTTCATGCAGAGCGCTGGCGGGAGCAGCACCCTCTCGGCCTACGCGAGCCCGGCGCAGTTTTTGAGCGTGGCCGGGGGGGCCTTGGCGGGGGTCTTCGGCAAGGCCTTGTCTTTGAACATCGGCGATAACACCGTCAGCGTCCCGAGCTTCGGGGTGATCTTGAAGCTGCTCGAGCAATCGAGCAACGCCAAGATACTATCTACTCCGCACATCTTGACCACGGACAACGAGGAGGCCTCGATCGAGGTCGGGCAGAAGATCCCCTTCATGCGCGGGACCTCGCTGTCGACGGCGGCGGCGAGCGGGGACGCGAGCAGCTTGCTGAGCAGCCTCAGCGGATTGAGCAACCTCTACTCATCGGTGGATCGGATCGACGTCTCGTTGAAGCTGCGGCTGACGCCGCAGATCAACGAGCGCGGGAAGATCAAGCTCGAGATCGATCAGCAGGTGGAGGACATCGTGGGCGAGGTGCAGGCCACCTCGACCCCCACGACGGCGAACCGCTCGGCGAAGACCGTCGTGGTGGTGGACGATCAGCAGACGGTGGTGATCGGCGGCTTGATGCGCGATCGCGTCTCGGACAGCGAGACCAAGATCCCCGTGCTCGGGGATATCCCCATCCTCGGCTGGTTGTTCAAGAGCAAGTCGCACAAGGTGGAGAAGGTGAACCTGCTCTTGGTGCTCACGCCGTACATCATCCGCGACGCGAATGACTTCCAGAGTATCCTCGAGCGCAAGATGAACGAGTACGAGGAGTTCGCGGCGCAATACTATGGGAACACCAAGGAGTATCGCGCGCATGTCGACTATAGTCGCAAGCGTGGGCCCCTCGCGAACATGGTGCGCACGCTAAGGCGCGAGCGCGAGAAGGCCGAGAACGGGGGAGACGGGGAGAGCGGCGAGATCATCATCGCGCCGCGCGCCGCGGCGCCAGAAGAAGCACAGGAAGAGGTGATCCCGAGCGGCGAAGGTCCCGTGCGCCCGCGAGTGGGAGAGGACAACCCCATGGCGCCGGAGTATGTGCCGGAGGGTGAAGCCGCCCCCGCTGACTCCTTGGAGGGCGGCGCGGACGACGGCCGCGCGCCGGTGGAGCCGGAGGCGGGCGCGGTGGTCGAG
>CAYXQW010000301.1:3698-4168 GCA_964466695.1 uncultured Bdellovibrionales bacterium | reverse complement strand
TCCCGGGTTCGAGTTTCGGATGGTGGACGCTTTGATTACGAATTTTCATCTGCCGCGCTCGACCTTGCTCATGCTGGTCGCGGCCTTCATGGGGCGCGAGCACATGCTCGAGGCCTACCGCGTGGCGATAGGTGAGCGGTATCGTTTCTTCTCGTATGGCGACGCGATGCTCATCGCCTGAAGGATATTTTGTATGCTCGGGTTCGAGATCTTGGCCACGGATCCAAACACGCACGCGCGCTGTGGCCGCATAACCACCCGCCACGGGTCTTTTACTACCCCGGTCTTCATGCCCGTGGGCACGGCGGCGTCGGTCAAGAGCCTCGACCAGGCCGACCTCGCTACCCTCGGCGCCGACATCATCCTCGGCAACACCTACCACCTCGCCTTGCGGCCCGGCGATGAGCTGATCGCGCGGTTTTCAAAGGCGGCGGGGGAGGGGATATGCCCGAGCGCGGCAAGCGCCAGCG
>CAYXQW010000301.1:0-3688 GCA_964466695.1 uncultured Bdellovibrionales bacterium | reverse complement strand
CGGCCCGGCGATGAGCTGATCGCGCGTCAGGGCGGCCTCCACCGTTTCATGGGATACGGCGGCTCGATCCTCACCGACAGCGGCGGGTTCCAGGTGTTCAGCCTCGCCGCGCGGCGGCGCGTCACCGATCGAGGCGTCGTGTTTCGGTCGCACATCGACGGAGCCCTGCTCGAGCTCACGCCCGAGCGTGCGGTCGCCATCCAAGAGAACCTGGGCTCCGACATCGCGATGCAGCTCGATGAGTGTCCGCCGGCGCTCGCCACCTTGGACACGGTCCGCGCCGCGGTCGAGCGGAGCACGCGCTGGGCCGAGCGCTGCTTGCGCGCGCGCGCGCGCGAGGACATGGGATGGTTCGGGATCGTACAGGGCGCCTTGTCCCTAGATCTTCGCTTCGAGCACATAAGCCGCCTCGCCGAGCTCGACTTCGATGGCTACGCTATAGGCGGCGTATCGGTGGGTGAGGCGCCGGAGGACATCGCGTCGGTGGTGTGTGCGACCGCGCCAAGGTTGCCCGCCGCCAAGCCGCGGTACTTGATGGGCGTCGGTACTCCCGCCGATCTGGTGCGGGGCGTGGCGGCGGGGGTCGACATGTTCGACTGCGTCATGCCCACGCGCAACGCCCGCAACGGTCAGCTCTTCACGTCCTTCGGCAAGCTCAACATCAAGAGCGCTGCGTACCGTGAGAGCCTCGAGCCCATCGATCCGGCGTGCCGCTGCCCGGTGTGTCGCTCATACTCGCGCTCCTACATCAGGCACCTCTACGCGGCCCGAGAGCTCAGCTATTACCGGCTCGCGACCTTGCACAACCTCTTCTTCTATCTCGAGCTCATGCGCGAGATAGGGCGCGAGATCCGCGCTGGTTCCTTCAGGCCGGAGAGCTGGCTCGCGCGCCTTGAGGCTTCTTCGCCGCCGCGGCCACCTCTCGCTTGACCTCTTCCATGTCGAGGGCGCGGACCTTGGCTATGAGCTCGTCGAGCGCGGCCTCGCGGAGCGCCCCGGCTTGCGCGAAGATGGGGACGCCGTCGCGGAAGATCATGAGCGTGGGGATGGCGCTTATCCTTAGCGTCCCCGCGAGCTCTTGCTCGCGCTCGGTGTCGACCTTGGCGAACTTGATGTCCTGGTGCTTCGCCGCCGATCTCTCGAAGACGGGCGCGAACGCCATACACGGCCCGCACCAGCTCGCCCAGAAATCAACCAGCACGATCCCGCTTTCGTTCACCGTGGCTTCGAAGTTGTCCTTGTTGAGCTCTATCGTGTTCATGTCCACCTCGTGGTTGCGATGTTTGGGGCTTCACTCCATATAGAGCCAGGAGGGAACAAAAGGGTTCGCATGCAGACGACGGAGCGAGCGTTGGTGGCGGCCGCGCGCGAGGGAGACCGCCTGGCGCTCGAGCGGGTCCTGTCTTCGTTCATGGATCAGATCTACCGCTTCGGCGTACGTATGTGCCGCAATCCGCAAGACGCCGAGGACATCACCCAGGACACCCTGCTCGCCGCGACGCGGAGCTTCGAGAATTTTAGGGCCGCGTCCTCGGTGCGTACCTGGCTCTATGCCATCGCGAGGAGGGCATGCCTGCGTAAGCGGCGCCGCAAGAAAGACGAGCCCGCGCGCCTGCTCTCTCTCGGGGAGGAGGTCTCGCCCGCGGAGCTCAAAGACGAGGCTAATCGCATGGCGGACGAGGCCGTGGCCGAAGGCGAGGTGGCGTCCTTGGTGCAGGCGGCGCTCGCGCGTTTGCGCGCGTCCGAACGCGAGGTCTTGCTGCTCCGCGACATGGAAGGGCTCAGCGCGCCCGAGGTCGCGCAAGTCCTCGGGATAAAGTTGGACGCCGTCAAGAGTCGCCTGCACCGCGCAAGGCTCAATATGCGCGCGGCGCTGGTCGACCTCCAAGGCGCGGTCAAGCCTTTCGGCGAGCGACGCCCGTCTTGCCCCGATGTCTTGCAGATGCTGTCACACCACCTCGAGGGCGATATAGACGCCGAGGCCTGCGCAAAGATGGCGCACCACCTCGAGGCTTGCCCCGATTGTCGCGCCGATTGCGACAGCCTCAAGGAAACTCTGGCGTTGTGTCGAGACCACCATCGCGCGCGCGTCCCTGCTGATATCCAAGAACGGGTCCGCGGGGCGCTGCGTGCTGCTCTGACACGAGCGCGTTGGCGATGATGCGCCTTGACCCGAGCTTCAAGCTAGCCCATATTCACATGCGATCTCGACGTATTCGTAGTTAACCATCACTCCCGTGCAGGGGAGGGTATTTTGAGCTCTTCCTTGGAGGACATGACCCGCGACGAGCTGCTGCAAGCAGCCAGGCGCTACGGTCTTGCGGTCTCGCCGAAGACGAAGAAGGTCGAGCTGATCGAGGCCGTCTCTGACGCGGCCAAAAGTCGCGACCGCGCGGCGAGCGCTTCGCTGTCATCAGAGCTTGCGACCGGGGCGCCTGTCCCTGAGCCGCACGACTTGCCTTGGGGCTACGGCGAGACGCGGATCACAGCCATGGCCCGTGATCCTAATTGGCTCTATGCCTACTGGGAGCTCACCGACGAGGACATCGAGCGCGCGCAGCGCGAGCTTGGTGACGACGAAGAGACGAAGTTTTGTCTGCGGGTCTACGACACCACCTTCAAAAACTTCGACGGCACAAACGCCAACTCCCAATTCGACGTGCCGATAGAGCGTGCCTGGCGCAATTACTTCATCAATGTCGGCAAACCGCGCTCGGTGTTTCAGGTGGAGATAGGCCTCAAGAGCGCGGCCGGGGCCTTTGTGGCCTTGTCGCGTTCGGGCGCGGTCAACATGCCGCCCGACGGGATGGCGCAAGCGGGTCCCGCGAGCTTCATGACGGTGTTGCCCGATAGTGAGGCCCCGCGACCGCCGCCTTATCGTCACCGGCATGCATCGCGACCACGACCGCGCCCCGTGCGTTTCGACCCGCCTGTTCCTGGGCATTACGCCTCGACTGGCGAGAGCCGACCGAACGCGGGTGTCGTATGGCACAGCGATGGTGCGCGCGCCTTGCAGGCGCTGCTCGGCAGCGAGGCGAAGCGCGGAGAGTGGTTCGAGCAACTCGAGGGAGGTGGCCTCGTTCGCTGGGTCACCTGGCATCAGGGCATCCGGCGCACATCCTGGAGCACCGGCACGACGGGCTTTTCCTTCGAGCACATGGGTCCGGTAGAGGTGTGGTTCGAAGGGCAGCGCCGGACGATGCAGTTCGGTCCTGTATTTGGGGGTCGTACCGAGTTCGGGCCTTGGCGGATCGTCATCAATAGCGTCGACGCCGACGGCGTGCGGCATGTCCTCGATGCGTGGAAGGTGCATGTGACCTGGGGCGGGATGGCGGTCTACGAGCGGATAGTCTCGGCGGCGCTCTATCGGCGCATCTATGGCGCTTATAGCCGGCGCGAGATTACGGCGGGCGCCTCGGAGGTCTTGATCCGCGAGGAGCTCGGGGCAAGTCATGAGCTCGCCTTGGGCGCGAGCGAGCGCATGTGGCTCGGCGCGAGCGAGCTCTGGCTCGGCGGGGCCTCGGAGTTTTCGGCTCAAGGATCGAGCGAGCTCTTTGCGCTCGGGTCGAGCGAGACGCTCTTTTTGGGCGCGAGCGAGATCGCCTTTGGCGGCGCGAGTTTCTCTTTGGGGATGGGCGCGAGCGAGAGCATGCTCGGTGGTGCGAGTGAGTTCGGCGGCGCGAGTATG
>CAYXQW010000300.1:0-4177 GCA_964466695.1 uncultured Bdellovibrionales bacterium | reverse complement strand
CCACGGGATGTATCGGCGGCCAAAACGAGCGAGTTATTTTGCACCGGGCCCTTAGTAGCGACCTTCGAGAGACAAGAGCACCTGGCGGACGTCTCTGGTGTAAAGCGCTGTCTCGGCGGGCTTCGAGCTCAACTGCCAGCGCACGGCGTGACGGTTGCGCTTGTCGCCGAGCAGGTTGATGCCGTGCGCGCCGAGGCGCAGGTGCCGGCCGAGATCGAAGGCGGCGCCCGCGTTCCACTTGATGATGGGGGCGCTCGCGACCTCGAGCATGTTCATCCCGCGCGCCTCCTGGGCGCGCACGACTTCGCTGCGACCCATGAGGCCAAAGAACACACGCGCGTTGGTGTGCAGCCGCAGGCGGCCGCCGAAGAGGCGATAGGTGGCTTGGAGCTTGGTGGTGTGGGTCGCGAGGTTGATGAAGTTTTGGCCGTCGGCGGTTATCTCGTCGGTGATGGAGTTTATCGGCAACTCGCGCCCGCCGCCGATCGCGAGCGTTACGGGATCTCGCGAGGTGGCGACCGGCCGCGTGAAGGCGTGCGAGGCGCCGAGGCTCAAGGCGTCGAGCTTGTAGAAGACCTCGAGCTCGGCTGTGAGCGCGTTGTAGGTGGCCGCGTTGACCGATCGAAACAGGCCGGGCGACCAGATGAACAGATCCGAGACGCGGTTTAGCGACATCGAGGAGAAGATCTGGAGCCCAGAGGACAGCTTATGCACCGTCGCGAGCTCGAGCGAGTGGACGCGCTCGGGGACGAGCTCGAGCCAGGCATAGCCGTCACGCACGTCGCCGTTTGGGAGGAGATAGGGCTCGTAGGTCTCCGCCGAGCCGTTGTTGGAGGAGGATTGATAGATGAGCTTCAAGGTGTGATCGCGGTGGACGCGGTAGACGGCGGCGAGCTTGGGGTTCGGGACGACCTCGGTCTTGCTGTGCTTGTCGGCGCGTACGCCGCCCGTCAGCGTGAGCGCGGGGGCGAGCGCGTACTGGGTCTCGGCGAAGCCGGCGATGTTATGGTAGGTGACGCGCGGCTTGAGCCCGTAGAGCCCGTCGAACGCGCTCTGCCCTTGTAGATTTGGGCCGATGTCGTCGAGGCGATACTCCGCCCCGAGCGAGAGGTCGAGGTCGGAGAGGCGCCGCAGGTGGTAGGTGAGCCTGCCGAGGTAGCGCCGCTCGCCGACCTTGCCCACGGGGATGCTGAGGTCGGGAGAGATCAAGTTGCGGTCGTAGAAGAAGCGCGCGCCATAGTATTCGTTGTCGGGGACGTAGCGCAGGGTGTCGTTGCTCGCGCCGATGAAGGCGAGCTCGGCCTCGAGCTTGTCGGGGCCGAAGTCGAGGTCGTAGCGCGCATCCACGAGCACGTTGTCGACCGCGTGCAGTCGGTAGGCGTGGTCGGAGGTGTTCACCATGGCCCGCGGGTCGTTGGGGTAGACGACCTCGCCGTCGATATAGGTCGGGGTGTGCTGGGCCACGGCGATGTTGCGAGCGGCGAGCCAGGGATCGGCGTCGAAGTACGACCCGCTCGGGGTCTGGCGCCGGGTGGCCCGGACGTAGAGGCGAAAGCGCTCGGCCTGATAGTCGAGCGCGAGCCGCAAGCTCCCGAGGTCCTCGCCGAGGTGCCCGGCTGTGGGCGTCCCGTCGGCCTTGGGTGAGTTGTCTACCGAGAAGGACTTGGTCGCGGCCTGCGTGCCATAGATCCTTGACGCGAAGGCGAGCTCGCCTCGGGCCTCGGTATAGCCCACGGCGAGGCGTGCCACGCCGCTCTTTCCGACGGGCGCCGCGGCGAAGGCGTCGGCGCTGTAGCCGCGCCAAGATCCCAAGGTGAAGCGACCCTCGGCCGTGCTGGTCACGGGCTCGCGCGTGATGACGTTGACCACGCCGGCGATGGCCCCCGAGCCGTAGACCAACCCCGCCGGCCCGCGCAGGATCTCGATGCGCTCTATATCCTTGAAGAAGCCGAGCTCCGTCTCGGCGTAGCTGCCGTCGCGCGACTCCTGGTTGAGCTTTACGCCGTTGACGAGGAACAAGACCTTGGTGTTGTGCGCGGTGGCGACGCCGCGCATGCCCCAGACATCCCCCGTCCAGCGGTTGCTCATGAGCTGGAAGCCCGGCACGAAGATGTCGAGCGCCTCGCTGAGCGTGCGCGCTCCCGAGAGCCCGAGGTCCTCGCCGCGGATGACGGTGATCGAGTGGGGCGCGTCATGGGCGTCGTAGCTCAATAACGAGCCGGTCTTGATCTTGATGTTGAGCAACTCCTCGAGCGAGAGGTCGTCGAGGAGCTCTAACATCTCCGAGGGCTCGCCGGGCGGCGGCGCGGGGCCGAGCTCGAGCTCTGGTGGCCCAACGCTCTGGGCGAGCAAGACGGCGAACAAGCAGAGCGAGGTCGGCATCGACAGTCCTCACGCTAGTCGCAAGAAGTAGCGTCGCGATACCACTCCACGAGGGTGGCGTTGGACGAGCACTGCACCGCGAAGCCGAGCTCTACGCACGCGGCCGCGTTGTGCCAGACGCCGCCGGCCTCACCGCACTCGAGGTCACGGAACAAGAAGCTGCCGTTGATGCACACGGAGCGCTCCTCCGTCGCGCTTGCGGCGGAAAGCTCGCACGCGCCGTCCATCGTGCCCCGCGGCGCTCGCTCCTCGCCGCAAGCCAAAAGGAGCGAGGACAAAAGGACGCCGATGGAGGCGCGCGTGATCGAAGCTCGTGATGACAAGATCTCGAGGTCCTCCGCTACGGTAGCGCCGCCGGATTTGGACAGACGTCGAGGGCGCAGCCCGCGGCCTGTCGATAGAACGATATGACTGGATCCGACACCGTCTGCGCGACCCTCTTTGCGCAGTAGACGCGCATGCCCTCGGTGTCCGGGATGCAGCCGTTGGCGAGCAGGCACTCGCAATAATCTCGCACCGTGAAGTAGACGCACCGCTCGTGATACTCGACGAAGCAGCCGCTCGTCGGGCAGGCTGGCGCCTCGGCGTCCACGGGGCATACGCACTCCGAGACGTGCTCGCCGTCGCCCCGGCAGGTCTCCTCGGCGCAGGAGGTCATGCCGAGGGCGAGGGTGAGCACCGCCACGAGCCTGGTCTTCCGATCTGTCATCGCCTAGCGGATGTCCACCACCTCGATCTGGCCGAGCAGCGACGACTTCATGTAGCTGTCGTCGAGCTCGCGGTCGGCGATGGCCCAGATGAGGTGATGATCGACGGTGGGGATCGAGTCGTCGGGATCGTCGGCGTCGACCTTCTTGAGAGGCTTCTCCTCGTCTTCAGGCTTGTCGTTGTCGGCGTAGGTCGCGGTGAAGCCGATGCGTAAGCCGTCGACCGGGGTCACGGCCCAGGCGCCGTCGACACAGGATGGCTTCACCGTCTCGCGCCCGCCGATGCAGGCGGGATCCGCGCTGCCACGCGCGCGGTTGAGCGGGAAGGCGAACTCCAAGGTCCAGTTCGCGGCCTCGCCCGTCTCGCGGGCGGCCCACTTGTACGACTCACCAGAGGTGTTGGCGACGGCGCCGGAGGGTGGGCCGCCGTTCTCGGCCGTGTAGGTGTTCTCGCAGACGGGGGCGACGGCGGCGGGGCAGATGCCGGTGGCGCCGTAGGACCAGAGGCAGCGCTCGGCCTCGTTGGGGTTCTCGATGCGACCGCGCGGCAGCTTTACTTGGAGGTCGTTGCCGTCGAGCGCCTCTACCCGCTCGTTCTGCATGTCGAGGCGGACGTGGGCGCAGTCGAAGACGTGCCAGTCGCAGTTGGTGTAGGTGCCGTCGCTCTTGCGGGAGACCGCGACGTCGTCGGTGATGCGCATGCCGATATAGAGGAACTCGTCGTCGATGAGCGCGGCCACCTCGAAGGAGGCGTCGGCGTCGCTCGAGGACCACATGTTGGGTGGGCCGTCGATGGCCGTGACTCTCTGCCAGATCGCGTCGGCCCAGACCGCCTCTTCGAGATCTCCGTCTACCACCGGCGTCACCGGGTAGCGCGCCGGGAGCACCTCGCCTGGGACGCTCACGCTCGCCGCTGGGTTGGTGGTGGGTTTATCTTTTTCGTCCGAACATGCGACCAACAACAAGCACGCCAACAGGCTAAGAGCTCTCATGATCGGTCTCTCCTTGGTTGTGTGGCACCACCTACCGAGAGAGATGCTAGCGCGAAGCCGAGGCCTTGCAAGGATTTCCCATCAAACCGGCTCTGC
>CAYXQW010000299.1:0-4210 GCA_964466695.1 uncultured Bdellovibrionales bacterium | reverse complement strand
AGAGCCGCGACCACGCCATCCGGCTCAAGGCCGAGATCATGGTCGACCACTTCCATGAGCAGGTGTTGGCTCTAAACAAGATTGGCGGTGAGGCCCGGGCGATGGTCGTCACCAACGGCATCGAGCGGGCCATTCAGTACTTCCACGCCATCCACGCCTATCTCCAGGAGCGCAAGAGCCCTCACAAGGCCATCGTGGCGTTCTCTGGTGAGCACGAGTACGGCGGCGCCAAGGTTACCGAAGCGTCGCTCAATGGCTTTCCGTCTAGCGAGATCGCCGACAAGATCGCCCTCAACCCGTATCGCTTACTCATCTGCGCCGACAAGTTTCAGACCGGCTACGACGAGCCGCTCTTGCACACCATGTACGTGGACAAGATGCTGTCCGGCATCAAGGCCGTGCAAACGCTGTCGCGGCTCAACCGCGCTCACCCACAGAAACACGACGTGTTCGTGCTCGACTTCATGAACGACAGCGCCACCATCCAGATGGCGTTCTCCGACTACTACCGCACGACCGTCCTCTGCGAAGAGACTGACCCCAACAAGCTCCACGACATGAAGGCGGCGCTCGACGGCTACCAGGTGTACGCGCCGGAACACGTCGAACGATTCGCGGACCTGTACCTGGGCGGTGCGCCGCGTGAGCAGCTTGACCCCATTCTGGATGGGTGCGTCGTGGTCTACCGGCAGCTCAACGAGGACGGCCAGGTGGACTTCAAGGGCAAGGCCAAGGCGTTTGTGCGCACCTACGGCTTCCTGGCCTCCGTGCTCCCGTACACCAACGCTGACTGGGAAAAGCTCTCCATCTTCTTGAACTTCCTCGTGCCCAAGCTCCCGGCCCCCGTCGAGGAGGATCTGGCGCGAGGCATCCTCGAATCCATCGACATGGACAGCTACCGCGTCGAGAAGCAGGCGGTCATGCGCATCCAACTGCCGGACGAGGACGCCGAGATTGGCCCGGTGCCAGTGACCGGGGGAGGCGCGAAGGCGGAACCTGAGCTGGACCGGCTTTCCAATATCTTGAAGAGCTTCAACGACCAGTTCGGCAACATTCCGTGGGCCGACGCCGACCGTGTACGCAAGCTTATCACCGAGGACATCCCGAAGCGGGTCTCCGAGGACACCGCGTACCAGAACGCTCGGGCCAACTCCGACCGCCAGAACGCCCGCATCGAGCACGACAAGGCGCTCCAGCGCGTGATCATCGGGCTCATGACGGACGACACCCAGTTGTTCAGGCAGTACAGCGACAACGAGAGCTTCCGACGCTGGCTGTGTGACACGGTGTTTGGGTCCACGTACCAGCCAGGGTCAACGGGAGCAGCGGGCGCCCGCTGAGAGGGCAAAGGGAACCATGGCGATACCAACCTACGACCAGTTCATCGAACCCCTGTTGCGCTTCCTCAGCACGAAGAAGGAACCCGCACGCACGAAGCTCGTTTATGAGGCGATGGTCGAGACGGTGAGATTGAGCCAGGAGGACAAGGCCCTCCTGTTGCCGAGTGGCACCCAACCTGTCTACCAGAATCGCATTTGCTGGGCGCACGACCGCCTCAAGCGGGCCGGTCTCTCGGAGAGTCCGCGGCGTGGGTATTGGCTGCTCACACCCGCTGGCCGGGACTTCGTGGGCTCCCACCCAGCGCTCACCGAGGAGCAGGTGGAGGGACTAGCGAAGGCACCTCCGGGCTCGCGGGCGTCCAATGACTCCGACGAGCAGGAGGGCCCCGAAGCGACTCAGGCCGTCCCCACAAGTCAAAGCCCCCAAGAGCGCATCGACTCGGGTGTTGAGGAGCTGCGGGCAAGTGTGGTCCGCGATCTATTGGAGGTCATCGGTCGAGGCACTCCAGACTTCTTCGAGCAGCTTGTCCTCGATGTTCTTCACGCGATGGGCTACGGCACGAGCCGCCAAGACCTCCAACGGGTGGGGCGCTCGGGCGATGGCGGCATCGACGGGATCATCTCCCTCGATAGGCTCGGCCTGGAGAAGGTCTACGTGCAGGCCAAGAAGTGGCAGGGCCAAGTGGGCAGCCCCCAGATCCAAGGCTTCATGGGCGCGTTGCAGCTCCAGGGCGCAGACAAGGGCGTCCTCATCACATCGGGAGCCATCTCCGGCCCGGCCTGGGACACGGCCAAGCAGGCCCGAGGGAGCGTGGTCCTCATTGACGGGCAGCGGCTGGCCTCCCTGATGATTGAGCACGGCGTGGGCGTGAGTCACGAGGTCGTGAAGATTCCGAAGATCGACATGGACTACTTCGAGGATGAGTAGGCAGTGACGAAGCTGGCGAAGAAGAGTGCGCGGCCGAAACGCGCCGAGCCAGACCGTGGCCCGCGGTTGGAGCGATGGCGCATCATCTATGCGGCGAAGCTCCGTGACTGGCAAACACGACCTGAGTTGGAGAGAGGAACCCTGTTCAGTCATGCCGCCGCCATGGCCGTTTCCGCCGAGGTGGCAAAGTTCTACCATTTGGCCTTCAAGTGTGTCCCCAAGACCCATTTCGTTTTTCACCGATGACGCCGGGTGGAAGGTTCAAGTTCGGCAACTACTGAAGGCGCTCGGAAAGTCATTGTCATTACGTGTGGATGAGCCGGAGAAGACACCAGGCGAGTATCATGCGACACAGCTTCTTGCGCAGGTCGTGCGGGACGAACACTACGCAGGCATCCGTTATCACTCAGGGCGCGGGCGGAAGGCGAACGTGGTGTTGTTTGATCATCATGTCGCCGACTTCGTCCGTTCTTGGAAAATGACGGCCAAGTAACTCTGCTTGGACGTTGGCTCTGTTCGAACTGGTGGAGGCGCCGGGAATCGAACCCGGGTCCGAGAATCTTCAGTTGTTGGCCCTACGTGCGTAGTCGGTGATTTATCTCGCTCGCAAGGTCGCCTACCGACAAGCAACCAAAGCGAGCCAGCCTCGGTGCTACAACCTGCCCGCGCCGAGGCGCCGCGAACAAGTCGCGCTCACTTAGTTTGCGCCGAACATCTGACCCGCGAGCGAGAGGTCAGAGCCGACGGCTTTGTGCTGTTTTTAGGCAGCAGCGAAAGCAGGCACAACTTCTGTGTCAGAGTTGGCTTTTTTGTTTTGCCACACCTTTATTACGCGGCGGCATGACACCCGCGGCACGCGCCAGACAACCTCCGTATCCCCGTCGAAACCAGTCGCCCCCGTTATCTTTTTATAATAGTGCGTGCGCGCCGGGTTGTCGATGACGCCGAGGGATCAGACGCGGAAACGACTCATGGTGGACTGCAAGGAACCGACGTTATTGCGCAGCGTCGCGATGACCTGCTCGAGCTCCTCGACCGAGCGCGTCTGGGTCTCGGCCACATCGCGGATGGCGTCCACCGCTTGCAACACCTGCTCGGTCTCACGCGTCTGATCGCGCTGGGCCGTGTGCACCGAGGTGACGAGCGCGTGCGTCGTCTTCATGGCCTCGTCGAGGCGAGCGGTGGAGCGGGTCTGCTCGTCGCCGCCGTGCTGGAGCTGGTCGACGAGCTCGCGGACCCGCGCCGTGCTGTTGACGATCTGCGTCGAGCCCTGTGCCTGCTCGATGGCGCGGCTGCTCAAGGTCTCCACCGTCTGCGCGATGCGATGGACGCCGGCGGCGATGGCTTGCAGGGTGCGCGCCTGCTCGACGGCGGCCGTGGCGATGGCGCTCGCCATGGCGGTAGAGCGACCCGAGGAGGACAAGATCTGCTGCAGCGCCGCGTCGGTCTTGCGCGTGAGCTCGACCCCGTTATCCACGCTCTTGATGCTCGCGTTCATGGCGGTGGCGGCGCGCGTCGACTGCTGGCGGATGCGCGCGATGAGCGCCGCGATCTCCTTGGTGGAGGACGTGGTGCTCGCGGCGAGCTGCTTTATCTCCTCTGCAACCACCGAGAAGCCGCGACCGCGGTCCCCCGCCTGCGCGGCCACGATAGCGGCGTTGAGCGAGAGGAGGTTGGTCTGCTCCGACAGCTCGTTGATGACGCTCAAGATCTTGCCGATCTCTCCTATGTCACGCCCGAGCTCCTCGATGACGCTCGCGCCCGTGCGCGAGAGCTCGCGGATCTCGTTGATGCCGCGGACGGTCTCCTGCACCGTGGCGACGCCGCGCTCAGCGTCTTGCTGGACGTCACCCGAAAAACGCGCGGTGTTCTCGGCGTTGTCTTGCACCTCGCGAAAAGAGGCGTCGAGCTCGCTCAGCGCGGCCGAGGTGTCGCCGAGCAA
>CAYXQW010000298.1:0-4216 GCA_964466695.1 uncultured Bdellovibrionales bacterium | reverse complement strand
TAGTTATGGTGGCGGCCACGAGCCCGAGGTTTTGTGCCACGGTGGCGGCCGGGCCGTGGTAGAGCCCGCGAGCGCGCGGCAAAGGCGGGCAGGGCAGGCCGGTGCCGCGCCGGCCTTGCGGATCGAAGGCGAGCCGCTCGGCGTGCTCGATGACGTTCATGCCGCCGAGCGAGGTGCCGGCAAAGAAGGCGAGGCGCGGATGGGGCCCGAGCGCGGCGAGCACGGGCGCGGCCTCACAGAGCGCGTCTTCGCAGGCGAGCTTTAGGAAGTGGCTCACAAGCTCGGTGTCTTTGGTGCAACCGTGGCGTGGGATCTGGACGTAGCGCGGCTCGAGCGCCGGATCTCCGAGCGAGGCGGGCCTTTGCCCCGGCGCGGCCTCTTTGAGCGCTCGCGTGAAATTCTCGAGGCCACGGCCGGCGCCGCTCACGACGCCCGCCCCCACGATCAAAGCCTCGGTGTGAGCAGGATCGCTCATCTTCGCGACCACGAGGTGTCAGACAAGATTTTGCTCCGAGTGCATGAGTTGCTGTTAAGATAAAAAGACGCGACCATGAGCGAACGATCAGACCAACGCATAGATGCCGCCATAGGTGTTATCATCCGTCTCGATGGCGCCTCCGAGCCCTGCCTCACGCAGTCGGTCGGTGTGCGCGGGCTCGCCGTGGCTACACGGAAAGTCTGGCCCGTGGGCACCATAGTGGAAATCGTCGACCAGGGGATGCGCGTGAGCGCGACCGCGCGCGTGGTCGGTTTGCACCCCGGGGGCTGCGGTCTCGAGTTCACAGACCCGTCGCCAAAGCTCACCCGAGATCTTCGCGCCCTCCTCGCCTCGTTGGTAGGGGGGGTGCCCTCGCGCACCGAGCCACCGCCGCAGCTCCGTGAGATCATGTGGGACGTACCCGAGGCGAAGGGCGGCATCGCCGGGTTTTTCCGAGGCCGCGGGCACAAGGCGCGCCTCATCGATCTCAGCCTCGACGGCGCGGCGATCGCCGGCAAGAACCCACCCGAGGTCGGCACCAAGATAATCGTGACGTTGCCAAACCACTTCGCCGACGAAGAGGAGCGCACGAGCTGCACCGCCAAGGTGGTGCGACACACCGAGCGGGGCTTCGCGGTGCAATTCGTCTCGCCGAGCAGCACTTTTCGCCGCGCCATATCGTCTATTCGTAAAGGGCTGAGGGGATAGCTCTTTGGTGACCCCGACGGGACTCGAACCCGTGTTACCGACGTGAGAGGCCGGCGTCCTAACCGCTAGACGACGGGGCCAAAGCGGCGAACCGTTTAGCACGTCGCTTACGCCGATGTAAAGCTCGATAATGGCGACAGTCCTCACCCGTCTATAGGGGGATCGCGAGGCTCGCCGCGAACGAGCGCGAGCGCCGCACCCGCGAGGAAGAGCGACCCGCAGAGCAGCACCACGCCGCCGCTCGCTCGGGCCAGGCGAGACGCCGCGTCGAGGGCGGCGGATGCCGAGTCATGGGCCGTGGCGCGAGGATCCAGCATGGCGAGCTCGGCCGCGGTGCGCGAGCGCGAGGAGTCGACAGGGGTGAGGTGCAAGCTCGCGCAGCGCGCCAATAAAGGGTCGAGCATCGCGCGCGGCGGGCGGTCGCAAAGCACGGTGGCCACGACGTGCACGGGTTTGGCGTCGATGCGAGGATCTTCGGCCATGGCCTCGAGCAGGGCTTCGATCGCTGGCGGGTTGTGCGCGCCGTCTATGAGCAGCGGCGGGTCGGCGGCGATCCACTCATAGCGCCCCGGGAAGGCGAGCTTTTCGGCCGCGCGCGCGATAGCCGCGTCGGGGCATGATATGCCGAGGCGGTCGAGCTCCCACAAGGCCGTGGTCGCCGTGGCGACGTTCATCCGCTGATACGCCCCGCCGGGTAGCTTGGCGAAGAAGATCGAGCGTCCATCTTTGACGAAGGTGCGGCCACGGGCGAAATCCCCCGCGTGTACCAACTGGGCGCCGCGGTCTTCGCACACCTGCTCCACGACGAGCCGCGCGGCCTCGGGTTGCAAGGCGAGCACGACCGTGCCTCCGCGAGAGATTATGCCGGCCTTCTCGGCGGCGATTTCGGAGATGGTGTCACCGAGGTATTGTTGATGGTCGAGCCCGATGGGGGTTACCACCGAGAGCGTTTTTTCTACGACGTTGGTAGCATCGAGGCGGCCGCCGAGCCCCACCTCGAGCACACAGATCTCGAGCGCGGTCTCGGCGAAGGCCACAAGCGCCATGGCTGTCGTGAGCTCGAAGAAGGTCGGTGGCCGCGGGCAGGCCTCGGCCGCCGCGGCGACTCGGAGGTAGAGCGCGACGGCGGTGTCGCGCGCGAGCTCCTCACCATCGCAGTTGATGCGCTCGGTGAAGCGCAAAAGGTGCGGTGAGGTGTAGTGGCCGACGCGGTGACCGGCGGCGCGAAGGGCGCTCGCGATGAGCGCGCTCGTCGAGCCCTTGCCGTTGGTGCCAGACACCACGATGTGCCGCATCTTGCGCTCGGGATGCCCGAGCGCCTCGAGCAAGAGCTCCATCGTCTCGAGCCCGAGCTTGATACCTGCGGCGCTCTGGCCATAGAGCGCGCGCAGCATGTCGGCGTAGGTCATGACGCTCAGAAGATGAGCTCGTCCATGACGCGAAGGGGACGGATGCGACCGTCGCCGAGGGCGGCGAGCTGCTCTTTCACCTGGGCTTCGAAGGTCGGTTTGATGTGCGTTATGAGCACGGGCGTGCGGTCGAGGCTCGGGCACTTCGCGAGCTCGGCTTTGAGCAGCGCGGGCGTCAAATGACCCGTGGTGAGCGCGAGCGCTTCGAGCTCGTTCGGGAAGCTGACCTCGATGATTACTGCCTTGAGCGTGTCGACTCCCCCGAGGACCTGCCAAAACTCCTCGGTGGGGCCGGTGTCGCCGCTGTAGGCGAGGCTGCCGGTCTTGTCGGTGACGACGACGCCATGCGTCTCGACGGTGTGGCGCATGGGGATGGCATGGAGCGTATAGCCCGCGACCAAGATAGGCTCGTGCGCCACGATGCGCGTTATGCGGAGCGCCGGAGCTTCAACCGTGGGCAGCCGCGTGAAGTCTGGCCACAGCGCGCCATTGAACAGGCTCTTCTCGATGGCCTCGGCACAACCCGCGGCGGCGATCACCTCCAGCGGTTGTTCGCGGCGACCGATGATGTTGTCGAGCAAGAGCGGCAGCCCTTGGACATGGTCGAGGTGAGCATGCGTGAGATAGGCGTGGGTGATGGCGAGCTGCTCTACGAGCGAGAGCCCGCGGCAGACGGCGCCAGCGTCGAGCAAGAACTTATCGTCGAGCAGAAAGCAAGAAGGCCGGTGACTCTGCGACTCGCCGCCATGACAGCCGAGGACTCTTACGCGCATGGCCTTATATCTCTCCGAATTTCTCTTTCATGCCCAAAAACTCGAGGAACTCCCGCAGCTTTTGCGGGTTGTGGATCATGAGACCGCTCTCGGTTATTTGCGCGAGCTTGGCCTTGATGAGCTTGTTCAAAACCTCGTTCGTCTGCTCGATCTCGAGGCCGACCTTCCCGGCCAGGTCTTTGACCGAGAGATCGATGTTCACCGCCCCCGTGACCGTGGGGGTGGCGCGCTTGCTCGTGTTGATGAGGAAGTGGACGACGCGAGAGTTCGGGTCTTTGAGGAGCAGGTTCTCGATCTGGTCGTCCGAGTCTTGCAGGCGTTCGGCGAGGGTCTTGATGAGCCGCACGGCGATCTCGGCATTGCCGCGCACCATGGCCTCGAAGGTCTTGGGGTCGATGACGAGGAGCTTGGCTTCCTCGTCGACTGTGGCGGTGGCCGAGCGGGGCTTGTTGTTGAGGATGGACATCTCACCGAAGAAGGCGCCGGGGCCGAGGACGACGAGGGTCTTCTCGACGCCGCGCACGGTCTTGGAGATACGGACCTTGCCTGACTGGATCACGAACATCTCGTTGCCGGGCTCGCCGTCGCGAAACAGGACGTGGGCTGCGGGAAATTCGCGTCCAAAGCGCTCGTAGAGTTTGTCCTCGGCCATTTGTCCGTCCTAGCAAAGCGCCTCTTTGCTGTCAAAAGCGCTACTTGGTGGTCATCACGTAGACGCCGTCCCATCCTGTGCCCGGCGGGTTCTTCTGCATCTTGTCGCAACGCTCGATATACATAGCCGAGGCCGCGTCCTGCGGTTTTATCTTCTGCCTCACGAGCTCGAAGAGCGCCACGGCCTCGTCCCAATG
>CAYXQW010000297.1:0-4230 GCA_964466695.1 uncultured Bdellovibrionales bacterium | reverse complement strand
ACGTGCAGTACAACGGCAAGCTGTACAATTCGGCGGAGCTCAAAAACTTCGACACCCTCCCCAAGCCAGTGCAGGACTTCCTCACCGCGGTCAAAAACGACGCCGGCGCGCCCGAGGGAGCGAACAAGCTGCGCTGGGGTGGCGACTTCAGCCCGAGCGATCCCGTGCATATCGACGACGGTTTGAACGTCAACAAGCCCAAGGAGTACAACGAGCTTGTGGGCACCCTGCAGGCCAAGTAGCCTGCGGTTTCATCACAACAGGACGGTGTCTTTCATGCTCGCCTCACGAACCGGTGTTCTCGCCGGAAGAAGATTTCTGCTCGTTCTCTCGTTCCTCGTCATCCCGGCGTGCGCGTCGGGCGGCGTCTGTGGTGGGTCTCCAGCAAGCGGCACCACCCAAGCCGCTGTTGCTACGCCAGAGGTCTTGGGCTTGCTCTCTCTCGCCTCGCCGGGCGTGCAGTGGGATGCGGCGCGTTCTCTATCCGTCGATGTCGACGGTAACGGTCAGCAGGACGTTGTCGCTGTTGGCACGAAGGGCAACGCCGTGGTTATAGGTACCGTGTTCGGCCCGGTGAGCGCCGACTCCAAAACGAGCGTGCTCGCTTTCTCCGTGGGCGCCAAAACGCAAGATTCTCTGTGCTCGCCCGACGTTGGTCTCGCACTCGAAGACCCGCGTCTGCCCATCGCCGAATGGGGCTGCGACGAGAGCGTGGCCAAACCCGAGTGTGCGTCAGCGCGGGCCAATGATGAATGGCTGCGAGCGCACGAGCTCGCGCGAGGAGTCAGCGTGGACGACGGCAAGTGCGACGCCCTGCATCTCTACTGGGATGCCACAAAGAGCTCGATGAGTTGGTGGCGACGGTAAAACGATTGATGGCCAGAGTCTGCCACACACCTCGCCTGTACCTCGTTGACAGCTCGATGCTCAATTGTTATGGGACCGCGCTCTTTTGGGGCGTCGCCAAGATGGCAAGGCATCGGATTTTGGATCCGATATTCCCAGGTTCGAGTCCTGGCGCCCCAGCCAACTTTGCGTTGGTTATAATGTCGGATTTGGCGGTTTTGGCAAATGCCTAGCGAGCAAAGCATCAAAATTTTCGCCGGTGGCTCGAACCCCGAGCTCGCCCGCAAGATCTGCGAGAACCTCGACGTGCCCTTGGGGGTGGCGCGCAACGTGCGCTTCTCCGATGGCGAGATCTTCGTCGAGATCGGCGAGAACGTGCGGGGCGCCGAGGCGTTCGTGATCCAATCCACCTCGTCGCCGGCGAACGAGAACATCATCGAGCTGCTCATCATGATCGACGCGCTCAAGCGCGCCTCGGCCAAGAGCATCTGCGCGGTCATCCCTTATTTCGGTTACGCCCGTCAGGATCGCAAGGTGGCGCCGCGCACGCCCATCACCGCCAAGCTCGTGAGCGACCTCATAAGCGCCGCCGGGGCCACGCGCGCGCTGTCGATCGACCTGCACGCGGGTCAGATCCAGGGGTTCTTCAACATCCCGTTCGATCACCTCTTCGCCATGCCGGTCTTGCTCGAGCACATGGTGGCGCAGCACAAGCCCGAGGAGTCCGTGATCGTCTCCCCCGACGCTGGCGGCGTCGAGCGGGCGCGGGCCTTCTCCAAGCGTCATGGGTCGGCGCTGGCGATCGTGGACAAGCGGCGCCCGCAGCCGAACGTCGCGAAGATCATGAACCTCATCGGCGAGGTGAAGGGTCTCGACGCCATCTTGATCGACGACATGGTGGATACCGCCGGCACGCTCACCGAGGCCGCGAACGCGCTCGCCGAGAAGGGGGCGCGCCGGGTCTTCGCGTACTGCACGCACGCGGTGCTCTCGGGGCCGGCGCTCGATCGGATCGAGCGCTCGGCGATCGAGAAGCTCGTGACCACCGACACGATCGCGCTGCGTCAAGAGGCCTGCGCGAGCAAGAAGATCGAGGTTTTGTCGGCCGCGCCGTTGCTGGCCAAGGCCATGCGGCGCATCCATCTGGGTGAGTCGGTCAGCTCATTGTTCGTTTGATGTGACTTTAAGTTGCCAAGGAGATTTTTCATATGCCGCAGATGACAGACACCATCGAGGCCAAGCGCCGTGACGCGCGCGGCAAGGGCGCGGCGCACAAGTTGCGTAAAACCGCCTTCATCCCCGCGGTGGTCTACGGCCCCGGGGCCGAGCCGAGCTTGCTCGCGCTCGATCCTTATAAGTTCTCGTTGCAGCGCCGGCAGTTCGGTGCGAGCCACATCTACAAGGTCAAGGTCGATGACGGCGCGCCCTTTGCGGCGCTCGTGCGCGAGATGCAGATAGATCCTTTGAGCCAGGACCTCTTGCACGTGGATCTCTACGCGCTCGACATGACCAAGCCCTTGCACGTCAGCGTGGGCGTCGATCTCGAAGGCAAGCCCGTGGGGTTGCTCGAGGGCGGCGTCTTGCAGCAGGTCTTGCGCCGCATCATGGTGGCTTGTTTGCCCAATCAGATCCCGGAGAAGCTCTCGCTCGATGTCTCGGGGCTTGCGGTTGGCCAGTCTATCAAGATCAGCGATATAAAGCTCCCCGAGGGGGTTAAGGTGGTAGGGCGCCTCGATCAGGCGGTCGCCACCGTGAGCGCTCCGCAAGAGGAGGCGGCGACGCCCGCGACGCCTGATGCGGCAGCGGCAGCGGCTCCGGCCGGAGAGGCGGCGGCAGCAGCGGCTCCGGCTGCCAAGGTCGAGGCCAAGGAGGTCAAGGCTAAGAAGTAGCGAAAGCTCGTGAAGGTAGCTTGGCTCACATGTTGCTTGTGATAGGACTCGGGAACCCGGGTCGCGAGTATGAGCACACGCGGCACAACGTCGGGTTCGAGGTTCTCGATAAGGTGGCGCGCGAGCATGACTATGGCTCGTGGAAGTCGCTTGTGAGCGCCAAGGTGGCCAAGGGACGCATAGGCGAGGCCGAGGTTTTGCTCGGCAAGCCTATGACCTTCATGAACTTGTCGGGGAGCGCCGTGGGTGGCCTCATGCGTTATTTCGGTCTTGGGCCGGAGGCGCTGGTGGTTGTGCACGACGACCTCGACTTCGAGCCGGGCGTGGTGCGGCTAAAGCAAGGTGGCGGCCACGGCGGGCATAACGGGTTGCGGTCGATTTTTACCCACGTGAGCCAGGAGTTCGCGCGGGTGCGCGTGGGGATCGGAAAGCCGATTTCGCGTGTCGCGGGTGCGGATTATGTGCTTTCGGGTTTTGACAAGCACGAGCGAACCCTTGTAAACGAGGCGATTGTTTTGGCAGCCGAGGCTGTCGCGAAAATTGCAAAAGACGGAGTGCGGGCGGCGATGGCCGAGTTCAACCGCAAAGACGAGCCGTGAGCAGGAGTGATCATGTTGATGACAGAGTATGAGACCACGATGGTGATGCGGCCCGATCTCTCGGGCGAGGCGATCGAGTCCACGCTCGACCGCGTGCGCGAGGTGGTCAAGGCGCAAGGCGGGATGCTCGTGGCTATCGATCATTGGGGCAAGAAGAAGCTGGCGTATGAGATCAAGAAGCAGGCGCGCGGTATCTACGTGCATGCCCACTATCTCGGTCGGCAAGGCCTCGTGGCCGAGATCGAGCGCAACCTGCGCATCTCCGATCACATCTTGCGCTACGAGACCATCCGCATGGCCAAGGATGTGGATCCAGTTACGCGTGAGGAGAAGGCCTATGTCCGCCCGCAGTATGACGCGGTCTTGGCCACGGGCGATGAGGACGAGGCGGTCGTGCTCGGCGCGGTACCCGACGATGTCGTCGCGAGTGCTGAGCTCGATGATGATGACGGCGAAGATGCCGAGAGCGATGCGGTAAAAGTCGATTGACCATTTAGGAGCTAGTGATGTTTGACGAGACGAGAGGCATGGATCGCGGTGATCGCGGAGGGGACCGCGGCGAGCGTGATGGTGATGATCGTGGTGGTCGGGGCGGCGGTTTTCGTCGGCGTCGGGCGTGCCGTTTTTGCAGCGAGAAAGACGCCACGATCGACTATCGCGACCCGGGTTCGCTGCGCTTCTTCGTGAGCGAGCGCGGCAAGATCGTCCCTCGGCGCATCTCCGGGAATTGTGCCAAGCATCAACGCAAGGTGGCCGAGGCGGTGAAGCGCGCGCGTCAGCTCGCGATCGTGCCCTACACGGTTACCGGCGCTTAGCTGCGAGGAGATGATCATGGAAGTAATTCTTGTCGAAGACGTGCAAAACCTCGGCGATATCGGCGATCTGGGCTTCCAGCA
>CAYXQW010000296.1:0-4233 GCA_964466695.1 uncultured Bdellovibrionales bacterium | reverse complement strand
GCTAAAGATCGGCGTTTACCGCGCGCAGCTTACGCGTACGGCGCGCACGCGGCGCGTCGAGGCGTCGGCCACCTCGAGCGTGATCCCGTCGTCGGTCGAAAAGCGCTCCCCGATCCAAGGCAGCCTCCCGGCGAGCAAGATGACGAGGCCGCCCACGGTGGTGAAGTCCTCCCCCTCGGGCAAGGAGAAGGGCAGCTCGCGGTTGGCGTCGCGTATGGCCATGTTGCCCGGGACGAGGAACGAGCCCCCCGGCTCCGCGCGGAGCTTCTCGTCGGGTTGCTCATGCCGGTCTAAGAGCTTGCCCACGAGCTCTTCGATGAGGTCGCGCAAAGTGACGATGCCGGCTGTACCCCCGGTCTCGTCGACCACCACCGCGAAGTGCAAGCGCTCGCGCTGGAGCTCGCTCAACACCTCGGCGGCGCGCATGGTCTCGGGGACGAAGATCGGCGGCCGCATGAGGTCTTGCAGCACGAACAACTCCCGCTCCCACGCCAGCATTAGGACGTCGCTCGTGGAGACCACGCCCACGATCTCGTCGAGGGTGCCGTCGTAGATGGGGAAGTGCGCGTGGTTCTCCTCGAGCAGCACACGCCGCACCTCGGCGGGGCTCGCGTCGAGCGGCAGCGCCACCACGAGGGTGCGCGGCAGCATGATGTCGCCGATGATGACGTCGCCGAAGTCGAGCGCGCGGACGGCGATGTCGCCAGCCTTGGGGTGCACGAGCCCGGCCCGCGTGGCCTCGTTGACGAGGTGCGAGAGCTCGTCGGGCGAGAGCCGCGACTCGGTGAAGCTCGTCTTGTCGGAGAAGAAGGCGAGGATGAAGTTGGAGAGGCGGGTGAAGAAGAAGACCGCCGGCGCGAGCAGGAGCGAGGCCACGTATAGAGGCGGCGCGAAGAAGGACACGGCGCTCGCCGCGGAGCGCTGCGCGAGGGACTTGGGGACGAGGGTGGCGAAGACGATGAACACCGCGCTCGTCGCGCCCATCGCGACGGCGAGCGCCAGCGCGTGGGCGAAGGCGCGCGGCTCGACCATGGTCGCGAAGCTTTGCTCGAGCTTTGGCACGAGCCGGTAGCCTACCCAGACGGCGGCCGCGACGAGCGCGAGGTTCGACAAGACCACGGTGGTGGCGAAGAGACGCTCGGGCGCTTCGCGCAAGGTCTTGATGTAGCGAGCGGTTCGCCGGTGCCGCTTCAAGATGTCGTCGAGCCGGGACGGGCGCAGCGCGGTGACCGCCGACTCGGCGCCGGCGACGAGCCCGCAGGTCAAGACCAGCGCCAACACCACGACGAGCTCGGTTAAAATGACGACCTCTCCTCGGCCATGAATGAATCCTTGAGTCGGGCTCGCTAGAGCCGCAGATCTAGTTGTTTCCCCGAGGTGCCGTCGAGGTCGAGGTCCGCGAACGCCTTGTGCTTCGTCATGGTCGCGAAGATCTCGCGCTCGAGCTCGCCGAGCGAGCCTGTGAAGTCGAGGTCGACCATGAGCGACCCTTTGACGAAGGACCTCTGGTGAACCTTCGCGACGCCTTTTATCTTCGCGAGGCCGTCAAGGAAGGCCTGACCCTGCTTACGAAAGCTCTTTATCCCGTGCAGGCTCACGACGTAGGACTGACCCGAGCTCGCCGCTTTCTCGAAGCTTTTGCGCAGATCCTCGAGGAGCTGATCGAGGGTCTGCTTGATTGCGTTCTGCCCGCGGCCCTGCAAGGCGCGATGCACCGCGCGCTCGAGCGTGGTGCCGAAGGAGGCCATCAACACCGGCTTGGCGCTGAAGACGTCGCCGGTGTTGGCGTTTTGCCCGCGCACCACGCTTCGCAGCTCGATCTTGGTCTGGCCGACCAGGGCGTCGAAGCCTGGGGACTTCTCGACCACTCCCTTGCTTATGATCTCGACGCGACCGCAGATGAGGATGTCGGCCCCCTCTCGCCGCGCGAGGGCCGCGCTCGCCGCGGGATCTTTCGACCAGCTCTCGTAGGCTTCTTGCGAGGATACCTTCGCCTGCGCCGCGCTGTCGCCCCGGAGCTCGAAGCCACGCGCCAACAGCTCCTTCTCGAGGAAGGCGGCCACCGTGGACTCCTCGATGACGCGCGGCGTGCCGTGCTCGTCGATGTGGAGCTCCTGGATGACGAGCATGAGCTTCGGGTTGCCGGCCTTGACGATGAGCTCGGCGAGCTCCTGCGCCTTGGCGCGCACCTTCGATTCGTAGACCTCTGCGCGCACCGTGAGCCTGAGCACCGCGCCTTGCTGTCTCTCGCTCAAGACCTCGTAGCTCTTGATGAAGCCCTCTACTTTTTGCGTGAGCGTGTCGCGCACGGCGGAGTAGAACTCGTCGCGTTTACCCTCGACGACCTCTCGTTGCTCGGCGGTGAACTCGCTTTGGACCTGCACGCCGACGACCTTCTCGAGGCAGCTACGCAAGGCCTCCGTGAGCGCGGTCTTGCGCGCGGCCACGAGGTCGCCGTCACGGATGGTGGCCTCACCCTCGGCCTCTACGAGCCCGCCCTCGGCCGCGGGCGCCGCCAAGGGCGTGATGATGACGAAGGTCAGGCAGCAAAGAAACAGCCGCGGTGCGCTCCTCATGAGGGATGGTTCTCCTGGCTCTCGAGTCTAGCGGAGGAACCTCTCTCGAGCCAGACCCTCCTCTTTGCGCCGCAAAATCCTCGTGCCGGGTCTTTGGGCAAGGTACAATGACTTCTTTAAGGCGTAAAGCAGAGCACCGCATGCCGTTCCTCGACGAGTACGTGATCCCTGTTCGTCGTTCCAGCAAAGAACAGTTCGTCGCCCAAGAAGCGCCGTTCTTCTTGGTGTGCCGGCACGAGCCCGAGGTCGAAGAGCGCGAGTGGAGCTTTCGCACCGACAGCATCTCGAAAAGCCGCGTCGCGATCGCGAGCTTCATGGCGCAGCAAGGACTCACGGTCACGAGCGACGTCATGCGCTACGAGGTCTTCCCGGTCGTCAAGACCCAGCGCAACCCCTGGAAGGACCACGTGAGCATAGGTCGCGCGCGTAACAACGACATAGTCTTGCCCGACAGCTCCGTCTCCAAGCTGCACGCGCACATAAACCTCGACAAAGGCGGCGCCATCTCCATCGGCGACGCGGGCTCGCGTAACGGCACGAAGGTCAACGAGGCCAAGCTCGAGGGCGGCAAGGCGGCGCCTTTGCAGAGCGGTGACACCTTGACCCTGGGCCGCGTCGAGGTCTTGCTGTTCGACGCGTCGGCGCTCTACGACTTCGTCACCGAGCGCATCCAGCAGATCGCCCGCTGACCGCCCTCGCGCCGGGGACTGGCGATCGCGCGCTGCATCGATTAGGGTGACTATCGTTTGGAGCCTCCATGATCTTGCGGGCCTTTTCGACGATGGCTGTGCTGCTCTGCTCCGGCAACGCTGTTGCCGCGAGCGTCTCGTACGTGCGCGCCTCGAGCCAGTACATGGCCAAGGAAGATCAGGGTCGCTATCACCCGCTCAACCTGTTCGATGATGATGCGAGCACGGTGTGGTGCGCCTCCAAGGACCTCGGGCAGGGTGAGAGCATAGAGATCGTCTTCTCGCGCCGTCAGAAGATCGATCGCGTGGCCATAAACCCGACCGCGAAGAGCGGCCGTGTCGTGGAGGCTGTTCGCATCAGCGACGGCACGAGCCGCGTCACCGTCAAGGTCGGCACCGCGCCCGTGGCCGAGATCTTCAACAAGCCGCTCGAGGGTACGCGCTATACGATCGAGATCGAGACGCTCGGCGAGGCCACGAGCGGCGAGGGGACCATCGTGGGCACCGCCTGTCTCGCCGACGCCGTGCTCTACCTGCGCAACGCCTACCTGGGCGGTGGGGCTACCAAGCTGCGCTACGACCCCAACATCGACAGGCTCGTCGGCGCCTGGCAAGGCGGGGCGCTCGGCGCGCCCGAGCAGTCCCTGGTCTTTTCGCTCGATGGGAGCTGGCAGTGGACGTACACGCCCTTGCTCAACGGCAAACCGAAGCGCCTCGCGGGCGAGTATCGCTTCCGCGGCGAGCGGCTCTTCATGCGCGTGGGTGCGGTGGGTCGATGGGTGGACATGCAGTACCAGCGACGCCGCGTGCGCGTAGACCGCGAGGAGATGGGGGCGCCGAGCGGCGATTACGACCTCATCACGCTCGGCGGGAAGCTCAACCCCGCGCTCGGCGGCGACTACAACAACGCCCGCTTCGATTAATCAAGCTCCGATACTGCGCGTCTTGAGGCCGCGCTGCGTCTGTGC
>CAYXQW010000295.1:0-4242 GCA_964466695.1 uncultured Bdellovibrionales bacterium | reverse complement strand
CCACGTTGCAATTCTCGACAAGGGTCAGCGCTCGGTGAAGGGGTTGAACTCGGGCTCAGAGGGAGTCGTCACGGTCGATCTCGTCCTCACCGTGCAGAAGCCCGCTGACGCGAAGGCGGCCAAGTCGGTTGGCGCGTCCATTCAAGGGAACCCCAGCGAGCTACTGGAAGCTGCCCTACGGGGGTTGCCCGAGGACAAGGCGAAGAACCCCAGCTACGTCTACGCAGCCACTGTACGTGAAGCGATCCGCCGCCACGAGGCCGTAGATCATCTCCACCTCGGTGACGTGCTGATCGCCCTGAGAAACGCGGGCTACGTTCTTGATCCGAAGTCTGGTCTACTCAACAAGCCTGCTTCAGCACAGGCAATCGCTCCGAAGTCGAAGAGGCACACCGCGTCCGCGAGCGCGGCGGTGTCTGGCGCCAAAGGCCGCAGCGCACGCCCTAAATCTCGCCGCGACGAAAGCGCTGCAGGGTCTCTTGCTGCTTTGACGGCAGGGCGTTCAGCGTCTGCCGAACGGTCTCGAGCCAGCGCAGCTTCTCGCCGGCCGGAATGGCCCTGAAGGCCAAGAGCTCCTCGATAGGCTTGGCATGCCAAACCCCACGACGCGGCGTGGTGCCGGAGCTGAGGCGTGAGGTCTGGCGGGGCGCGTTAGGACTGTCGTTCGACATCGCGGAGCCTCTGTAGAGCGTCTACGTCGGCCTCGTCCTGAGGACGGCCCGTGTCGCGCTTCATCGTGATGAGATCTTCAGACGATGCTACCGGCAGACACAACTCGCCAACGCGAATCGTGTCGGCCGTCTTTGCTAGCTCGGCGTAGCTGAGGCGGCCAGCGTAGAGGATGTCCACGGCGTCGAGGAGGCGCTCTGGATGCCAAAAGCTGAACGCCATCATTCCTTTGTCGGCAAGCCAGGCCGCGCGCGTCGCCGGATCCGCGAGCAGGTGAGGGTCGACGGGTGGTCGGGCGCGATAACCGAGCTCCGTGAGCGCCACGACGAGGCCGCTGACATTGCTGGCGCTCAAGTCGACCACGATATCGAGGTCGGCGGTCATGCGAGGTACTCCTCTCAAGACCGTTGCCGTACCGCCCACGATCACAAAGCGGACCCCGCGTCGTTGCAGCGCCACGAGCACGTCCTCATAGAACATGGCCATCCCGCCACACTAGCCGCGCGCGTGTGGCGTTCGCAAGGCTGGAGACACGGCCGTCGTCGTCGCAGCGCGGTGCGAACTCGCCGCCAGCCGCTACGTCAGGGCCGCGCAAGATTTGGCCATCGCGGCCTCGTGCGTTAGGTTAGCGCTTTTGCATCACGAAAGGAGACGACGCCATGTCGCGCCCGCTCATCTTCACCTTGACCTTGCTCGCGACGACGCACGCCGCCGCCGCGTTCTCGAACCCCATCCTGACCAAGGTCTTCGACACTACCCGGCAGTCTTACAGCCGCGGCGAGCGCCCGTTCGTGGTCTTCGAGATCGACGGGCCGCTGCTCGACGACCGCGCGCGCACGCTCCAGATCTTGCGCGAATACTCCGACCGCGACCTCAAGACGGCGCGCCCCGAGCTCGCGAAGATCATCGCCGGCCTCACCGTGGCCAACATCAAGCCCTCGCTCGGAGCCACCCTCGCGGCGGCCGGCATCACCGAGGAGGCCGTGGTGAACAACGCCTCGGTGTTCTGGTCGCAGCGCTTCTTCGACGAGGATTATATGAAGCACGACACGGCCAACCCCGCGGCCGTGCGCTTCGTCCGCGAGCTCTACTCGGCCGGGGCCCGCATCGTCTACGTGAGCTCGCGCGACGCGCAAAGGCAGCTCGTAGGCACGATAAAGACGCTCCGCGACAGCGGCTTCCCGGTGGGCATCCAGGGCTCCGAGGTGATCTTGCGCCCCGTGGCCCAGCTCCAAGAGCCCGTCTTTCGGCAACAGCTCACGAGCTACCTGCGCTTAAGCGGCAAGCCGCTCGCCGTCTTCGACAGCGAGCCCTCGAGCGCCAACATCTACCGGCGCGCCTTCGATGACGCCACCTGCGTCATCTACGGCCGCGGCCGCGAGCCAAACCCGCCGCCGCTCTTGCCCAACATCATCGCCATCTCGGCCTTCGAGTAACTGCCAGAACGCCGACACGCCGGTAAGTCGACGCCGCCCGGCGCGTTCGCGCTCTTACCCACGAATCATTCGCGCCTCGCCCGCGAAATCGCGGCCTGTCGACGCTGTCTCTCCACCTGAACCGCTCGCCTCCTCGCGATGCACGAGCGGCAGCTCGCATTGCGCGCGCGGCGGAGCGTGACCGACGAGGGAGCAGGTCTCCCAACGAGCGCGCGAAACGCGATTTACGACGAGGTAGGTGTCGAAATCCGAGCGGGCTTACGCGATGTCGACGGGGTAAATCAGCGCGCGGCGAGGGCGCGCCCTAAATGACGAGTGTGTCAGAGCGCCGGAGCGCTGAGCTCGGCATTTTTGACCGCCCTCTTGAGCGGACGGTCGGGGATGACCGCGTGAATGTCGGCCTCGCTGAAGCCCTCGGCCTTATAGAGGCGCTTGAGGTGCGAAAGCTCGGCCTGCAAGCTGCGCGCGAGCGCCGAGCGCGTGCGATCGAGCAAGGCGGCGCGCTGGCGAGGGCCGCGCGCTTGGTCGACGGCTCGACGGTAGGTGGCGGCGAGCTCGCGGATCTTATCGGCCGCGCCCTGGCGTACGCTCGGGTCGAGGCGCGCCGCGGGGACGGTCATCACGAGGTCGGCGAGCAAGAGCATGCGGTCGGGCTGCTCGTCATCGGGACCGTCGGCGTAGTAGCCGATGCCGCCCGGAAAGATGATGGCGAGCGTGGGGTCGGCGGCCGGACGACCGAGCGCGTTCCACAGCTCGTTGCTGACGCGGCCAATGAGCAGGTCGGCGCTGTCGTCTTCTGCTGCCACAGCGGCGTTGGCCACGGCGAGCTCGGCCTGGTTCTGCTCGCGCTGCGCGAGGATGGCATCGAGCGTGGTCAGGTGGGATTGCAGGCGCGCCTCGGCGAGCTCCTTCCACTTGCCGCCGCGGCTTTGGGCTCTTTGGAGCGTAACTTTCAGGTCGGCGAAGATGTCGTCGGCGGCGGCGTTACGTCGGATCACTTCTCCCATGGCTCTCTCCTTAGGTTTGGTGGTGATGCTGGTAATAGCGGTGGGGCGTAGCAATCGCCGGAGATAGGTGCAAGCGCCAAGCGATTCCAATCCCGCAAGTTTACTAAACCGTCGATCATTTGGTTGCTGACGCGCGCGGTACGGATTTGCGCGTCCGTTTCATTTGCCCGTCCGGTACAAAGAAACTCAAGCAGCCGGCATCATCGATTGAACCACGTACCGCTTCAACCGCTTTGGAGGCGCTGTCATTCGCGGCGATGTGAGAATGCTCGAAATGTCTCGCGTCAACGCATCGGTCTTTTTCCACTGGCGGGCGTGATGTTTGATGAGCTGCGAAAGAGCGATGCCTCGTAGCTCGTAGTCGTGCTCTTTAGACAGTGGGCGTTCACCACGCTCCCAATCGGCAATTGTAATGATGTTGATACCCATACGTTTGGCAAGCGACGCTTGGGTCAATCTCAACACCACCTTCCGAACAAAGCGCGCTTCTTCGTTGGTCAAGATCCGTGGTTGTGACAACACCGCAAAAGTAAGCGCAACGAACATCTCTTCGATGATCTTTGCCTCAAACGTTACTTCAGCGCAGGTACTGCAACGCAGACCTTTAACCGCACCTTTGAATACGCCACGCAACCCAAAGAGCGGAAGTAGATCAACTTCATCAATGGTGGTCGAACGGAGCGTCCCCCCGCAACTGCACTTGGATGCCCGCATCATGTTCTTCTCTCCTTCAAAAAAACAGTAATGACGACCACGAAGTCGTCATTCTCATCACGAACCAACTCGACGCCAACTCCGAGAAGTCTTCCGTCGAGGTCACAACCATACAGACGCCAACTTTCGCCTTCTGCGTTCAAAGGACGCATATCGTGCGCCTCGATTCGCTTTGCGTTGGCAATCGCCGCCAGCACGTCGGTTAGCGAGAGACCTCGCTTCCTCAGTTGTTTGAGCAAGTGCGGATCCGGCCTCCACTGGCCGGCATTAACCGCACGTTTGATTGCGCGCAGCGCTGCGGATGGAGCCGACATTAGACTTAGTATTATGCTAATTCATAACAACATAAGGCAATGGGGTTTGGGTGCGGCTCTTTTCGCTCGAAGAAGAGTGCTGCAAAATCGATCAGTTGCGCG
>CAYXQW010000294.1:0-4245 GCA_964466695.1 uncultured Bdellovibrionales bacterium | reverse complement strand
GGGTCGGCGAGGGTATACCCAGGAGATCCTGAACCCGATCCATCCGCCGCGTAGTTGCCCGTCGCCCCGCTGCACAAGACCACCTGCTGGCCGAAGTTGACCACCAAGGTCTTAGGATGAGCGCCGCCCTCGTTGTTGCTGTTCAAGACGTAGGGCTTCTGGCCGTCGGCCGCGATCCCGACCTCGATCACGATCTCGTCGTGGCTATGGATGGGATCGAGATCTTTGTATTCAGCCTGGGTGAGCGGCCAGCCGCTCGCCACGGTCGCGCCGAGCACCAGGAGATCATAGGTTGCGCCGTAGACCAACGAAGCCCCGGTGATGGTGGCCGTACCGGCGCTCAAGGTGAGAGCCTGCACGTTGGGCTGGTAGCCGTAGGTGCCCGCGATCTGATCTTCGAGATCGCCGCCTCCGAACACCTTGGAGCCAGGCTTCATCGCGACCATGAGCTGGCCGCCGGTCACCGGCGTGCCCGTCGAGCCCTCGACCACGTTGACCTTGACGTCACGCAGAGTCGTGCTGGTGGGGAACATGACGATGGTGGCGTGGTGATACGCGGGCGAGGTCAGCGTGGCTGTGGATCCCTCAGCAGGAGCCGGGATGGGCTCCGCGCCCACGAAGTCGAAGTAGCCGTTGGCGGTGGCCGTGATGAGCACGGTGCCCGCGGGGACGTTGGTCACCGTGTAGGCGTTGCCCTCGGCGGTAGCCGTGATGAGGTTCGGACCTACGCGCACGGTGATTGTGGCGCCCGAGAGCCCGGCGCCGGTGATGCCGTCATAGAGGAACACGGTGGCGGTGTTAACGCCGTCTGCGAACTGCGGGCGGCTGCCGAGATCGACCTCGGTGTCGCTGCCGCAACCCGACAACGCCAACGAAACGGATGCCATGACGGCAAAGAGAGCCCTTCTTTTCATCTACTCCTCCTTGTAAGGATGCGCTTATCGCGCCTTGAGAATGTGTGGGGTGCAAAGAGAAAAGCACCGATCGGACTTGCCTGCAAGAACTCGTATCAGATCACACACAGCGATCGCAAAGCTTCAAACCACCCGCGTCCGCAAGTTGGTGTCGAGCCGCGCCATCTCGGCGCAGAGGTGCGCCGAGACGTCTTGATCGAGGTCCATGATGAGGTAACCGATAGCCGCGTTGGTGGCGAGCACCTGGCTGTGGATGTTGGCGCTGCAATCGGAGACGATCTTGTTGATGTCACGCAAGACGCCCGGGACGTTCTTGTGCACGTTGACGATGCGGTGGGTGCCAGGAGAAGGCGCCAGCTCCACCTCGGGGAAGTTCACCGACCCCACCGTCGTTCCCGAGCGCAAAAACTTGTCGAGCGCGCTCGAGACCTCGCGGCCGATGGCAGCCTGGGCCTCGAGCGTCGAGCCGCCGATGTGCGGGGTGAGGATGACGTTCGACAGGCCCTGGAGCTCACTCGTAAAAGAGTCGGTCTGCCCCTCGGGCTCCTCGGGGTAGACGTCCACCGCGGCGCCCGCGATGTGCCCGCGCGCGAGGGCCGCCGCGAGGGCTTCGGTGTCCACGACGCTGCCCCGGCTCGCGTTGAGCAAGTAGCTCCCGGGCTTCATCGCGGCGAGCGCCGAAGCGTCGATGAGGCTGGCGGTGCGCTCGTTGCCGGGGACGTGCAGACACACGAAGTCGGCCTGCCGCAAGATCTCGGCCAAGGACGCGCAAGGCCGGTTGTTGCCCATCGGCAGCTTGCTTACGACATCGTAGAAGATGACCCTTAGCCCGAGTGCCTCGGCGAGCACGCCCACCTGGGAGCCGATGTGACCGTAGCCGATGATGCCCACGGTCTTACCGCGCACCTCGTAGCTCGACGCCGCGCTCTTGCACCAACGCCCCGCGTGGAGATCGCGCGAGCGATCACCGAGCTGGCGCGCGAGGGCGATGATCTCGGCGATCATGAGCTCGGCGACGCTGCGCGTGTTGGACAAGGGCGCGTTGAACACCGCGACCCCGCGCGCGCACGCCGCCGCGAGGTCTACCTGATCGGTGCCGATGCAAAAACAGCCGGCCGCGAGCAGCTCTTTTGCCTCACCGAGGACCGCCGCCGAGAGCCGCGTCTTGCTGCGCAGCCCGAGGACGTGCACCCCCGCGAGGCGCGCGATAAGCTCACGATCCAAGAGCGCGTGGTCGAGCGACTCGACCTCAAGGCCATCGGCGCGCAAGAGCTCCTCGGCGCTCGGGTGGATCCCCTCCAGCAAGAGCACACGCATCGGATCATGGGAGTTCATCGTCGGCCCCCTTTAAGTTAACCCGCGGGCGAGATCAACTCGACGCGCCGGCCGAGCGCCGCAGAGAGCGCGATGACGGCCGCGCTCGGCAAGGCGTTCGTGCTCGCGACCTCGAGCGCGACGGGGTCGCGCGAGAGATCCACGTCGGGGTTCTGCCGTACGTCGGCGGCGAAGAGCTCGCGCGCGAAGGCCAACAACCCACCGAGCAGCCGCGCCACCTCGCGATCCGCCTCGGAAAGACCCGCGCTCGCCTCGGGCGATCCGAGCACGAGCCCGAGCACCGCGCGCGCCACCGCCCGCGCCTCGGGCGAGAGCGTGAGCACCGGGCTCGCAGAGAGCGCCTCCTCGATGCGCGCGGGCGCGAGACGAGCCTCCCCCTCGGAGACGGTGAGCATATAGGCCGCGACCTCGAGCGGACCTCGCGCCGTCGGCCATAGCCGATGCAGCGGCGCGAAGAGCTCGAAGAGATGCAGAGCGCTGGCGGCCAGGGCCTGCGCCCGCGCCACCTCGAAGCCAAGCTCCCGCAAGAGCCGCGCGGCGCCACACGGCGGCGCGGCGGCCGCGACGAGCTCGTAGACGAGCGCCTCACGCAAACCTGTCCCCGGCACTAAAAACCGCCGCAAAGAGAGCACCTCGACGAGCCCCGCGACGATGAGCGCTGCGGGCACGATGACATCGGCTCGATCCGGGCGGAGGCCGAAGCAAGCGATGCGCTCTTCCATGCTCAAGGCGGCGAGCTCGACGACAAAAGAACGCAGCGCCAAGGTGTCGATGGCCGGCAAGACGCTCTTCGGCACGGGGACAAGACCCGCGAGCACCGCGAGGTTCCCACCGGTGCCGACCGCCGTATCGGCCGGACGCGCGTGCTCCGTGAGGCGCTCGCGAAGCTCGTCGCGGATGCAAAGATAGAGCCGCGAGACGGCGGCGGCGTCGAGGGGCTGGCCGAGCTCGGGGTAACGCGCGAGCAGGCGCAAGCTCCCCATGGGCAAAGACAGCCCGCAGAGCGCCGCGCCGCGCTCGACCTCCACGCTGCCGCCGCCGAGGTCCACGAGCACACAGTCATCCAAAAACGTGCCCACGGTGCGCGCGAGCGTTCCGCGCATGAGGCAGCCCTCCTCCGCCCCCGAGATGATCTCGAGCTCTATCCCCGTGGCGGCGGTGATCTCCTCGGCGAGCGCCCTCCCATTGACGGCGTCGCGCATGGCGCTCGTGGCCACCGCTCGTACGCGCTCGACGCCGCCGAGCGTGAGCCGCTCTGCGATCTGCGCGAACACCTGCAAGAGCTGCGACCGCTGCTCTTTTGCTACGCGACCCCGCGCGAAGACCGACTGCCCGAGCCGCAAGGCATAACGCTCGCCGCTACGATGCAGGAGCACCCCCGTGGAACTGACATCAACGATCTCGAGCCTTATCGCATTCGAGCCGACATCTATGGCGGCGACGCGTGGCATCCGAGCTCAGGCCGATTTTACCTCTGACTTCTTGCCGGCGTAGATGATCTCGGGCTTACCCGCGCCGGAGATCACCTGCTCGGTGATCCGGCAACCCTTCACGCCGTCGAGGAAAGGCACCTCGTACATGATATCGAGCATCGACCCCTCGAGGATGCCGCGCAGCCCGCGCGCGCCCGAGGAGCTCTTGATGGCCTCCGAGGCAACCCGCCGGATAGCGGCCTCGTCAAAGCCGAGCTCGACCTGCTCCATGGCGAAGAGCTTCTGGTACTGCTTGACGAGCGCGTTCTTGGGCTCGGTGAGGATGCGCTCGAGATCCGTCTGCTCGAGATCGTCCATGGTGGCGAGCACGGGCAAGCGACCCACGAACTCGGGGATGAGCCCGAACTTGGTGAGGTCTTGCGGCTCGAGGTCGCGCAAGATCTCGCCGATGCGCCGATCGCGCGCCCGCTTGATCTCGGCGCCGAAGCCGAGGCCCTGCCGCCCGACGCGCCGCTGTACGATCTGCTCGAAGGCATGACCGCCAATCGCGACGTATTGTTCAT
>CAYXQW010000293.1:0-4256 GCA_964466695.1 uncultured Bdellovibrionales bacterium | reverse complement strand
ATTTGCTATTCTCATTTTCCTTATTGCTGGGATATTTCTTATTTTATGAAAAACTTTATCTTTGATCTTGCCGCCGACATATTCCAATAATTTATCATAAGCAATATCTAAAAGGCAGGATAGCAAACCGGCCAAAATATCCATGAACGTAAAACCGACTTGGACCGTGTTGAAGCCGGAGACACATATGCTAGTCGGTAATTTGACTTTACTCTCGCAATCGATTTGAAAATTAAAAACCAGGCAACTCGAACAGGCCAGTTTACCCTTGGTACATCTAACCGAAGCCGAACCAAAATGCGACTTGTTGGACGCGCCCAAGATAACCAACGGAAGCAACAAGTTGACGCCGAGATGAATGGCACCATACCCAAGATCGTGCTTACACCCAACAGCGAATCCACTGCCAACCTTAACGTTTGTAGCGATTTTGCTCGATGACTCTGCGGCCCACCCCATGCGTGTGACAACCAGATGGACAGTACCCCATTTCGGAATGGCCTTGTGAAGATCCACCCCAAAAACAGGCTGCGAAGAATTGAGCGCACAACTCAACATGATTGGCTACCCTCCTCCCTGCTAAACCGAAGCCGCGCGGTCGTCGAGAAAAGCCACGCGCGGCTCGCCTTTTTGATAGCGATACGTAAAATGAATGCGGTGCGTCATGGTGACCAGGCGTTGATCGACCCACCAGAAGACGCCGTCGAGCCGCCCTTCGGCCTCGAGGCTCTGCTCGCCCACCTTGGCCGTGAGCACCGGCGCCACCTCGGGGACGATCAAGACAAGCTCGCGCTCGGCAAGGCCCGAGAGCCGAAGCTCCTCGCCGGCCGTAAGCTCGGTCAAGATCAAGGCGGAGTTGGCGTTGTTGCTGAGGCGCGCCTTGAGCTTCATCGAGGGCGGCTCCCCGTCTTCGCCGACCGGCCCCACCTCGATGCCCTCGCGCGCCCGCACCCCCCAAAACTGCGGGTAGGGGCCAAAGCCCGCGACCTCGGGCTGCTCGTCCCAGCGCGAGACTTGAGGTGCGTCGCCACGCACGATGTTGGGGAGGAGCTGCCCCTCCGCCTGCTCCTCGGTCAGGTAGTAGCCGCGACCGAGCGGGTTGTCGCAGTAGGGGACCTGCTCGTAGTTGAACTCGGAGCTCCCGCCGTAGGCGTGCGTGTAGGCGAGCGGCATCTCGGTGAAGGGCGTAGGATCTGAGGGGACAAGCTCGCCATCGTGCCTCACCCAGCGCCTATCGCCGAAGATAAGCAGCGAGGCCTTGTGCACGCCCACGGCCAAGAAGATCTCCGCCGAGGTTATGGGGGCCTCGCGCCGGATGGTGCCGAGCGCCGCGAGATCCACCCCGTCTTTTTGCACGAACAGCTCGCTGTGAAAGATGCCGAAGGGGGTATCGAGGCGGTCGGTGACGAGCGGGAGCTGCTCTTTTGCCGGCACGAAACTTGCGCCCTCATCATCGTAGGCGAAGGTGGACTTTACGATGGCCGTGGCCTCGATGACGCCGTCTTCGCGCTCGCGCCTCATCAGCCGCGCCATAAAAGGCGTTCGGTTTTCGAGCTGCATTTAAAATCACCCCTCCGTTTTTTCCTCGAGCAGGGCCAAAAGCTCCGGGTCTCCTTGAGTATCTTGCCGCGCGATCGGCTGGGGCGGTGGTGGCGGTAGCCACGACGGCGCCGGCGCCTCGCGCTCGCAGTTGAGCAAGACCTCCTCGCCGAGGAGCTGCACGTCGTCGTTGGCCAACACCTTGAAGTCGCCGCAGCGAGCCTCCATGGAGATGTCTTTTGCCTCGGCGCGCAAGGACCCCGAGGCGCTCTGCGTGATGTCCGCGCCCTCGATGGTGACGCTGCCGCGCGCCGCGAGGTGGAAAGACTCGCACCGCGCGGTGATGTCCTCGGCGGTCTCGAGCTCGAGCCTCGCGGCCCGCGCGCGCACCACGGGGCCTGCGTCCGTGATCGAGATCTCGAGCTCGAGCGGCGCGCGCTCCTCGTGGGTGAGCGCCAAGGTGACGCCGCCCTCATGCGCCACGACCCCGAGCTGCCAGCCTCGCCCGACCTCGAGCGCGGGAGCTTCTTGCCGCACCAGCGCCGTGTGCTTCTGCTCACTCATTGATCAATACCGCTTGGCCCTTGATGGTATGCACGCCATCAGATTTAGCGATTAGCGTCCCGGCGGCGTCGAGCATTATATTGGCGCCCTCAATCTTGATATTGCCCGCGATATCCATGGTCAGCTTGGCCCGACCCATGACCAGGGAGATCTCTTTTTCCGCCATGAGCTCGATCTTTCCATCAACAGCCATAATCTTTAAATCGTTGGCTACCGTCTGCTCTACGTTACCATCCACGATCACGAATTCGTTGCCCACGACATGCCGACTCCGCGAGCCGCCGACGTGTTCTCTGGCATCGCCCTGCACCAGGCTCCGGCTGATCCCCTCGACCGACACATCGCGATCTTGCTTCACCGTGAGCTTCTGCGACCCCATGACCACCGTGAGGTCGTGCTTGCCTTGTGTATCTTTGACATCGGGATCGATCGGCTCGTAGGGCATAAAGCCCTCAGGAAGATTCACGGTAGGAAGTTCAGGCTGCGGCGTAGGCTCCGCCTTACGCGCCCCCTTGCCGATATAAGTGGTGCGGGTGTTGCCCGTCTTTATGTAGAGATCCTTCTGCGCGCGGAGGTCTACGACCTCCTTCCCCGCCGCGTCCTCGAACAGGAGGTGGTTCTCCCCGTGCGCTCCGCCGGGCTTCGAGCTCCTGGTGACGATGCCCGACTTCGTCTTGTCGTCCGGCAGGTGGATCTGCGCCGGCCGGTTGAGGCCGTCGTAGAGGCAGCCAGTCACGAGCGGCCGATCGGGGTCGCCGCCGATGAAGCTCACCACCACCTCGGTGCCGACGCGCGGGATGAACATGAACCCGAAGCCGGAGCCGGACCAACCCTGCGCCACCCGTATCCAGCACGAGTGCTCTTCGGGAGGGAGATGAGGGTTGATGATATGCGCGCGATCCCAATAAAAACGGACCTTTATGCGCCCGTGCTCGTCGGTGAAGACCTCTTCGTTCTTCGAGCCGACCACCAGCGCCGTCTGCGGGCCGCAAACAATGGGGCGCGGCCCGGCGTTGCTCGGGCGATATTCGACCTCGATCGGCAAGCAATCGAAGGTGTTCTCATAGGAGGTATCGTCCCCAGCACCATTCTGGCCGCCGGTGGAGCCATGGTGTCGCACGGCCGTAATGACGAACCGGCGTCCGTCGAGATCGGCGTGCTCGTGGCTAGACGGCGCATCGAGCTCGAAGATCGTGCCCGGACGAAAAGCGAGGATGTTGCCGCGCCCAGAGAGGCGATAGCGCTGCGCCCGCTCGCGCTCGAGCAAAAGCTCGGCGCGCAGCTTGGCGACGGGCGCGCTCGTGGCGGCGCCGGCCTTCGGCGCTTGCCCGCACAACGTGGAGACCGGCTGCGAGACCAAAAGCTCGCGCTTCTTGGCGTCCTCGTCGCTGGCGGTCTCCTCGCACGCGGGGTGCAGGGGGCTGAGCCCGGGCTGGAGCCAGTCGTAGTCGCAGACCACGGTGCTCATGGCCGTAACCTCGTGGGCCACCGTGAGCTCGCGGATGATCTCCCGCGTGGTGTTGCCGCCATCGCCGATAGGCGCCACGCCGAGGACGTCTTCGTCGAAGGGAGAGAGCACCTCGTTCGTGTCGAAGAGCATGACCCGGAGGTCTTTCGGATCGTCGCTGCTTTTTTCGGGCTCGCATTGCTCGTAGGCGAGGCCGAGCCCCTCTTCTTGGAGCAAGCGGGTAACGAAGGCCAGGTCGCTCTCGTCGTACTGCACGCAGTACTCGCGCTTGGGGTAGCCTTGAGACTTCTCCGCATCGTCGATGGCAGCGGACGAGCGGATGCCGTGGAGCCTGGAGAGATCCGGCGGCGGGCATTCGTAGGGTCGCGAGCCGTCCGCGAGGACCTTCGAGACGATCTCGGGCACCGAGAGGTTCTGGAAGATGCGGCTGTTTACGCGCTTGGACGAGACCCAATCGAAGGCCGAAAGCTCGAGGTTGATTACCTGATGCTTGGCAAAGAGTCCCGTGTAGCGCGCCGCGCGGATGACCCCGGAGAGCAAGCGCTTCTTGCCCGAGTCTTTGTCGCGCACGAGCATGAGATCGCACCTCTTGCCCACAAGCTCAGCAAGCTCGGGTGGAGGCGGGGTCGGCGCGCCATCATCGAATACACTCTTGCTCGAAAGCTCGAGGTTACAAACAAAGGGC
>CAYXQW010000292.1:0-4269 GCA_964466695.1 uncultured Bdellovibrionales bacterium | reverse complement strand
GCATGGCGAGCGCGGCCCCCGCGGTGTCCGCGACCCAATCCCAAACGTCGCATGAGCGTCCGGGGACCGTGCGCTGGTGCAGCTCGTCGGTGAGGCCGTAAGCGCTCGCGATCGCGACGGCGATGAAAGAGCGCCAGCGCTCGGGGCCCTTAGGCAAGGCGATATGGATCGCGAGCGCTAGGACGCCGTACGCGCCGGCGTGGAGCAGCTTGTCCGCGTACGGAAAAGAGAAGGCTGCCGCGGGCAGCTCGCGCTCGGCCGACAACATGAAGATGATCGTGGCGACAGCGAACGCGGGGAGCGCGCGGGCGATCCGCTCGATGACGTAAGGCATGCTCAGCATTACGAGTTGACCGTGTTCCTTGCGCCGGTTACCCTCGAACATTGTCTGCGATGAGGGTTGATCAATGAACACCGCGATGGAATTGGCACGCGCCGACCTTTTTGCCGATCTCGATCCCGAGCGCCTCGCGAGCTTTGCCGCGATCGCTAGGGAAGTCAAGCTCGAGCCAGGACAGGTGGTCTACGAGGTCGACGCGGCCGGAGATGCCCTGTACGTGATTATCGAGGGCAAGTTCGCTGTGCGGCTTTGCGATGAGCACGGCGATGAGGTCGACGTAGCGGCGCTCAAGCCGGGCTCTTACTTCGGCGAGATGGGGATCTTGGGCGGCACGGGTCGGAGCGCCACGGTCGTGTCTGAGGACGCGGGGCGATGCTATCGCTTCGAGGCGGCCGAGCTCCTGTCGTTACTCAAGGCCGATCCGGTCAAGGCAGCGCATTTTTACCGACACGTCGCGCGCGAGCTCTCGCGACGTTTGCGTGATACCACTCGCAATATGGGATATTTTAAAGCACGCGCCAATTGAAGCGAGACTTAGGAGCCTGACCCATGCGCGAGGTGATACTCGCGGTTGTCGCCTTAGGAGCGTTGATCGCAAGCGATCTTAAAGCCGCCGAGCCCAAATCCGAGTTTGGTCCTGCCGACTCCGCGGCCTTCGAGCCGGCGAAGATGACGGCGATCCAGAAGCGCAAGTTCGAGCTCGATCACGAGTTTCTCTTCGCCACGGGGATCTTGCCCGTCGATCCCTTCAACAAGAGCTTGTTCGGAGCGTTCGGCTACACCATCCACTTCAACGAGAACTGGGCGTGGGAGGTGGCGCAGCTCGGCTACGCCTACAACCTCGAGACCTCCTTGATGCGCAAGCTCCGTCGCACCGCCGACGCGGCCGGGTCCGAGCGCCCCGATCTCCCGGTCTTGCAGTGGATGGCGAGCAGCCACCTCGTCTTGAAGCCTCTTTACGGCAAGCAGGCGGCGTTCAACACGCACGTCATTCACCTCGAGGCCTTCCTGCAGGCGGGGCCGGTGGTCATCGGCATGGAGAACCGCGACGGGATAGGGCTCGGGGTGGACGTGGGGGGCGGCGTCAGGTTGTGGCTGTCGCGCGCCTGGTCTTTGCGCTTCGATCTCGGTGAGATGGTCTATCTCTACGACGAGAACGGTAGGGGGCGCATACGCGAAGCCCTCTCGCTCCGCCTCGGCATGGCCGCGACGCTCGGAGGTGGAGAATGACGAGGCGCTTCTTTGCGAAGGGGTTGTGCGCGGCGATGCTCGTCTCGTGCCTCTTTGGTGGGCGGGCCATGGCGCAAGACGCCGCGGCGATCGGCGGCGGCCCGCGCGTCTTCTCGATTCAGCCGCGCGCGCACAGGCTCGGGCACGAGTTCCAGCTCGGCGTCGGCGCGTTGCCGCTCGACGCCTTCTATATCGGGGTCGTCGCTGGGGCGAGCTACACCTATCACTTCAGCGATTTTTGGGCCTGGGAGATCGCGGGGGCGGGCTACTCGCTCAACTTCGATACGTCGCTCGAGCCGGATCTCTACTCGGACTATGGTGTCCGCCCGGTGAATCACGGCGGCGAGCGCATCCACGTGCTCGGCGCCACGAGCCTTGTTGTCAAGCCGTTGTTCGGTAAGCTCGCCATCTTCAACCGCGGCGTGATCGCGAGCGAGACCTTCTTCTCCTTAGGCCTAGGAGGCGTGCTGCTCGGCAAGTATCCGCGGCCGGCCTTGAGCCTCGGCGCGGGGATGCGGTTTTGGTCCACCGACACCATCTCGTTGCGCGTGGACATCAGAGACCACCTCATCTTCACGAGCCTCATGCCGAAGCAAGCGCTCTTCGTCATGCTCTCGGCGTCCTTCAACTTCGTCAATAACCAAAGAGTGGCGGCGTCGGAGGTGCAGCGATGAGGCGTCGTGTCATCTTTATGCTCGCGGCCTTCATGGCGGCGCCCGTGACCGCCGCCGAGGAAGCGCCCGAGGAGATCCCGGCCGAGGCCGCCCCCGAGGCCGAGGTCGCCACGGTCGATGCCACGGTGTTCGATGAGGCCCTGGCAGCTTTTCACGAGCACAAGTGGGCCGAGGCGGCCATGTTGTTTCATGGTTACATCGAGCATGGCGGCGTCAACGCCAACAACCGCGAGTGGGCGCAGTTCTTCCTCGGAGATTGCCTCGCCGAGCTCGGGTTCTGGCACGCGGCGGTGCATTACTACGCCATCGTCGCCAAGACGCGCTCGCGTCCCGAGATCTTGCCGCAGGCGCTCGCGCGCCTCGAGACCATCGCGAGCCAGAGGCCGGTCGACGAGATCCTGGTCATGGGCGACGTGCTCTACGACTCGGAGTTCGGGTCCTTGCCGCAGAAGCTCTCGGACTTCGTCAACTACACCCAAGGCGTGCTCGACTACCGTAACGACTTCGTCGCCTGGGGAGAGCGACACTTCGCCGCCATCTCGCCGAAGAGCCCCTATGCCTTGCGCGCCCTGTTCGTGCAGGCCGTATACGCCTTGCGGCAGAAGGGCGAGGACGACAAGGCCGTCGCCTTGTTCGAGACCATCATCGAGAGCCCGATCGACGACACCGACACCAAGAACAAGGCTTACCTCGCCCTGGCGCGGCTCTTTTATGATCTGCGGCGTTATACCGATGCCTTACGCGAGTACGACAAGGTGCAGCAGATCGAGCTATCCTTCGAGCAGGCGCAGGTGCTCGTGGAGAAGGCCTGGTCGGCCTACTTCATGGAGGAGTCGCGCGTCGCGCTCGGGTATCTGCACGCGCTCGACGCCCCGAGCTACCAGCGCTACTTCTTGCCCGACGTCTACATCTTGCGCGGGCTCATCTTGAAGGAGCTCTGCCACTACATCCCGGCGAAGCGCGCCTTGCGGGCGTTTCGCTTCCGCTTCAACGGCGCGCTCGAGCAGCTCCGCCTGCGCGCCCCTCTGGCGCAGAACGAGGCCGTCTTCGACGGCGCCACGCAGTACGGCCCCATCGCGCGGCGCACGCAGCTCATCCGCGCGCTCGAGCGTGAGCGAGCGCGCATCGAGGACTACGACTCTGACTGGGAGGAGATCGGGCTCGATAAGACGCTCATGGTCCTCTACGATCTCGCGATCAAGGAGCAGGGTAGACTCTGGAGCATGGACTTCTCGGGTCGGGCTGACGCGGTCGCGCGTGATCTGCTCGACGCCGAGGAGCAGGTCAACCTGCTCGACTACGAGATCGGGCTCGATATCTTCAAGCGCCTCAAGGTAGACGCGGCCCGGCAGAGCGCGGAAGAAGAGCTCGTGGTGCCCTACGATTCGTCGAGCGTGTACTACGAGTTCGACGACGAGTACTGGAACGACGAGCTGCACTCCTATCAGGTGTTCGTCACCAACCGGTGCTTCGAAGCTGGGGGTGCGCAATGAAGTCTCGGTCGAGTCGCGCGGTGTTATGCTCCTTTGCTCTCTTCGGTGTCTTGTTCTTCGCGGGGGGCGTGGCGGCCGCCGAGACGGGGGTCGACGCCGCGCGGGCGAAGGAGGAGCTCGTCGCCAAGCTCGCGGCGGACATCAACAAGGTCGATCACGCCATCGGGGTCACCAAGGACATCATCAAGGGTAACCCCGACGCGTTGTATTTGCCCGAGCTCCATTTTCGCCTGGCCGAGCTCTACGTCGAGCGCTCGCGCTATGTCTATGCTCGCCTGATGGAGCAGCAGCCCGAGGGGGCGGCGGTGCTCGAGGGCAACAAGGCGATCGAGGTGCAGATCAGCAAGCGGATGGCGATCGAGACCTACACCAAGATCCTCACCGACTACCAAGAATACGAAAAGAACGATCAGGTGCGTTTCTTCCGCGCCCACGAGCACCGCGAGCTCGGCGAGTGGGACGAGATGATCTCCCAACTAAACGAGCTCATCGCCAAATATCCGAAGAGCGAGTGGGCTATCGAGGCGCGGCT
>CAYXQW010000291.1:0-4270 GCA_964466695.1 uncultured Bdellovibrionales bacterium | reverse complement strand
GATGAGCTCGAGCCCGGAGATGTCCGGCAGCACGAGATCGACGATCAAGAGCTCATAGCGACCTTGAGCATATCTAGCCTCCGCCTCGGCGCCGCTCGCGCACAGATCCACCTCGAAGCCGTGCGAGCGCAAGAACCCTCCGTACACCTTGAGGAAGAAGGTGTCGTCGTCGACGAGCAATACGCGGTACGCGCTCACGGACATGGCACCTCGCCGCAAAAGACCCGCACCGCTTCCCCCGCAAGCTCCGCCTCGCCCGAGGGCGACACCGTGACCTGCAAGACACCGCCAGGCAAGCGCACCTCGAGGGGCATGCCCTCTTGCCACAAGCCCTTGTTCACCGCCGTCACGGTGAGCGCGCAGGCTCCGCTGCCGCACGCCTGCGTTATGCCATCGCCGCGCTCGTACACCACCGCCTCGACGCCGCCGTCGATAAATCGGCCGAAGCCGACGTTGGTCCGCGCGATGAAGCTCGGATGCCCCTCGAGCAACGCCCCGTAATGCTCGGCTAATTTCCACGGCGACTCTTCGTCGAAGATGACGAGGTGAGGATTGCCGAAGTGCACCGCCGAGGCCTCGAAGACCCTCCCCGCCACCATGATCTCGATCTCGCCAAACGCCCCGCAGGCGAGCGGCAAATCATCATGCCGGTAAGACGGATGCCCCATGCTCGCCACGAAGCGATCGGCGCGCACGCGCCGCACGCGGTGCGATGCGCCCTGCACCGCGAGCACGACGTCCGCGCGGCTCTCTTCGACCAGGCCCTCATCGAAGAGGAAACGCGCACAACACCGAAGCCCGTTGCCGCACTGGCCCGCCTCCGAGCCGTCGGCGTTTTGCACTCGCATCAGCGCGTCGACCCCGGGATGAGGGCGAACGGTGAGCACGTTGTCGGCGCCTATACCGCGGTGCCGATCACACAAAGCCCTCACCTGTTCGGGCAAAAGCTCGCGGTCATCCACGAAGCCGTTACGAATGATGAAGTCGTTGCCGAGAGCGTGGTATTTTACGAAGCGCAACATCGAGCCGGGTTTTTCGTGAGAGCGGGGAGTCATGTCAAAGTCCTTCTGTACCACGTTTTATCGAGACTCGCTCGACCGGCTGAGCTCAGGCGCGGCCGGACGATTGCGAAGTCGCTCCGAGACTAATAGATACTGCCATGCCACGAAAGAGGCTCGCCATGCACCGCTTTATCGCCACCTCGCTGTTGCTCTCGTTCTCTGCTTGCGCATCGCACATCAAAGAGCCTACCCGTGCCGCGATAACGGCCAGGCACAAAGGCCGCGTCGTAGCGCTGCGCCAATCGAGCTACTTCGGCGATCTCTACGACGAGAATCAGCTCTGGCTGCTCTCGCCGCACCCCTTCGCGCAGACCTCGCACATCGTAGATACGACAGGCGCTCCCATCTACCCGCGTGGGCAGCGCGGCATCATCCCCATGGGCACCACCTTCGTAGTGCAGCGGGTAGAGTTTCCCGACGCGCGGGCCATGGCGGGGCGCATGCTGACGACGCCGCGATACAACACGTGGGTCTACCTGTCCGCCGTGCCGGACACCCCCGCGCCCATGGATCGCAAAGGCCTCGTGCTGGTGCTCCCGCTAAACCTCGAGACCGAGGGCGAGGTCGAGGCCGCCATCAGCGAGCTTTTCACCACACCCGCAAAAGCGCAGGCGTGGCTCGCCGCGCGACGCCCGACGATCCGCGCCGCCATCGAGCACAAAGACATCGTCGAGGGAATGACCGAGGAAGAGCTCTTCGCCTCCATGGGCAAGCCCTTGCGTTGGTTTAACGACACCACGGCGAGCGGCCTGCTTGCGGAGGTCGCGTGGTACAAGACGCGCGAAGCGTGGCTGTCAGACAAGGTCGTGCTCGAGGCTCGCCGCGGGCGCCCAGCGCCGAGCCCGAGGTGATGGCAAAAAGAGTCGAGATCCCATGTGCAGCTTTGTACCATCGGAGTATGCTCGTCCGTACTCGCAAAACCCCAATCGGAGCACCGCTATGCGTTCAATCCTAACCATAAATCTCTTCTTCGCCTGCATCGCCACGGCGTCGCTCCAAGGATGCAGCAAGCTCACCGCCACCACCACCGCGGTCAGCATCATCACGAGCACACCGGCGCTCGCCGAGGCGCAGAACGCCGACTTGCTGCTCCTCGAGACCATCGGCGATGAGCTCCTCCCCGAGGCGACCGCCGCGCTCGTCGGCATCGCCGACCGCGACGGCGTGACTTCACAGGAGGTCTCGCCCGTGACAACCGCCACCACCAAGGTGAGCTTCATCGCGAGCACCATCACCCTGTGCCCGGTCGCGAGCACCCCGGGCATCTACCAGACGAGCAGCGCCCAGGGGGCGCCGTGTCCGAGCGAGCTTTTCTACCAGGCCGGCGCCGAGTACCGTACGGTGATCTATGACCACGACGAGATCTTCACGCTCGAGGTGAGAGCCCCCGAGGCCCTCGCCGCCGAGCACGTGGTCTTCGCCCCGGCCTTCACGAACGCCGCGATCCCCACGCTCTCGCTCGTGCGCCATCCGCTCGAGACGGCCTTGCAAGTAAACTGGGCGGAGGCTCCGGGCGCGGCCGACAAGCGCATGATCTTGACCTTGTTCCGCGTAAACTACCTCGGCAACGATCTCGGCGACGACCCACAAGCCATGCTGGAGCCCAATAGCTGGATCGCCGACGCCCACAACCCCATTTACACGAACCTCCCCACGGCCCCTGGTGAGATATTCTCTTTCATCACCGAGAAGCCCACCGCCGCGGTCATCCCGGCGAGCAGCTTCGAGCGCGCCGGCCTCTACCTCCTGGTCGCGACGCACGCCAACATGGACAACGACACCTCGAGCAACTTGAGCCTCGGCTCGAACGCCCTCGCGGGCAAAGGCACGGGGTTTTTGTTCATCGGGAATTAGTACAGCGCACGCGAGCACAAAGCTCGTAGGCGTCGTCTCGAACGAATTCAACCGGTCATAATCACTGCGGCGAGGTACTAGGCCCCCACCTCCGCACCCGTAAGAGCCTCATGATGTCCGGCCGGTGGACAATCTTGGGGTCGTTGCTCATGGCGAAGAGCTTGATGAACAGCTTCTTTTGACTCTGCGCGGCCGAGGCCGCCTTGTCTTTTATCGGATAGTTCGAGGTGCGCAGGCTATCTGGATGCGGCAACGAGGAGACGTGCTCGCCTGGGATCTCCGCGAAATCCATCCCGGCGACCAGGCGCAGGCGGAGCCTCATATCCACGTCCTCGTGCCCCCAACCATCGTAGCCTTCGTCGAAGCCGCGCACGCGCAGAAACTGCTCGGCCGCCACCACCAGCAGACCGCAGAGATTCGGGTCGTCGATCGGAGCGATGAGGAAGGTCTCCTTCGCCATCGCCTGCTCGACATACGCGGCGAAATCCGGGCCGATGAGGGTGTCGGCGTCCAAGAAGCAAAGGTACGTAAACCCTGCGGCGATGGCCCGGCGAGCGCCGAGGTTATGCGCGCGCGACTTGTTGAAGTACTCGACGCCCCGCACCGTCTCGACCAACGCGCGCGGATAATGCTCGCGCACGAAGGTACCGCAATCTTCGGGGCACCCGTAGTCGACGAGGCAATAGTCCATCTGCGCGACGACGCGCGGCGCGGTCTCGCGTAGATGCGCGAGGCGCCCCATGCAAGGGGTGACCGCGCACAGGCGAGGTTGGCTCATCAGCGCTTGCCCGGATCTCGCCAGCTCACGGTGCTCTCGTCGCAATAAAGACGCAGCATGTCCTTGCGGCGCAACACCGCGGGATCATCGCTCATGGCGCGGATCTTGATCATGAGCTTCTGGTAGTTACGCCGTGAGGTCGCGAGACGATCCTTGATGGCATAATTTTCCACGCGCAGCTCGTCGCCGTGCTCGATCGTATCGAGCAACCCGAGCGGTATCTCCTCGAAGTCGAGCTTCAACAACAAACGCAACCTGATGCGCATATCTAGATCTTCGGCGCCCCAGCCTACGTATGTCTTGTCGAACCCGTGGATCTTCTTGCAGGCCTCGGCGCTCACCACGAGCAGCCCAGTCAAGTCGCGGTGATCACACCCTGCGGCGATCATGAAGACCTCGGGACGAAGACGCGGCGTGACCCAGTCGATAAACCCTGGCAACAACACCGTATCGGCGTCGGCGAAGCAGACATACGAAAAACCTTCAGCGAGCGCCCGCTCGAGCCCGTAATTGAGCGCGTCCGGCTTGTTGAAGAACCTCACCCCAGCGACACTCTCGACCATGGCCTCGGGATAAT
>CAYXQW010000290.1:3232-4272 GCA_964466695.1 uncultured Bdellovibrionales bacterium | reverse complement strand
TATCGGCTTTGACTCCATCGAAGAGCTTGAGGACGTAATTCCGGCGCGCTTCTATCGCCGGGATCCGTTGCCTTACGAAACGGCGTTTCTAGCGGGCAAGGCCTTTTTGAATTACCGTCGACGAGGTGGCCGGCGGAGCTCGCCCTTGCCTGATTTTCTGATAGGTGCCCACGCCGCCATCGCCAACTTTAAACTGCTCACCCGTGATGCAACGCGATTTCGCACCTACTTCCCGACCGTGGAAGTGATCGCCCCCTAAAACGTCAGGGCGGCGCGTTGCGCACGATGATGCATCACGCGAGATCTTGGTTTAAAATAGGTCATGGTTTCTCTACCTCGTAACATGCCTCGCGTTCTCGTGATCTCGCTCGCCGCTCTCCTCTCCGCGCTCCCCGCCCACGCGGACGGCGTCACCGTCGGCGTGCAGGAGTACTACGTCACCGGGCGCGCGAGCCAGCTCTTCGACTTCATGCGCATCGTCTACAACAACGGCAACCCCACGGGCACCCTCGCGGGCGGGCTCGTGAGCGTGGTCTCGATCGTGGCCACCACCGACAACGAGGTCGTGATCTACGACCACTGGGAGGACGGCTTCGAGGCCGACGTCTTCAACCCCACGCAGCCTTCGACCGAGCAGCACGTCCTGCCACGCGGCGGGACGCTCTCGCTCGCGAGCCGCACGACCGGCAGCGGCTGCGAGGCCGCCTCCAACACCGTGACCTGCGTGGTGCCGATGCCACGCGGCACGGTGCTGCGCTACGACGGTGGTGACCGCGTCGTGAGCATCGGCGGGCCCATCAACCTCGTCGTCAACACCTACCCCTCGAGCGCCAACCAGATGGGCGGCGCATGGGAGGTCTACGCGCGCCAGACGCTCGCGGGCTACCGCGAGTACGGCATCCCGATCGGCGCCGACCTCTATACGCCCAGCAGCCACTACAACCCCTTCCAGTACGTCGACCTCGAGGTCACCTCCTACAGCGACGACAACGTCGTCATCGTGAGCAACGGCGCTGAGACGATCTCGGTCACCTTGCAGG
>CAYXQW010000290.1:556-3222 GCA_964466695.1 uncultured Bdellovibrionales bacterium | reverse complement strand
TACTCGACCTTGGGCTTTATCAACGAGGCAGCCGCAAGCTCGATAGAGGTGCGCGCCGGCACCACGGTCACGGCCACGGGCGACATCCAGGTGGGTATCCTCACCGGGCAGAACGACAACTACCGCACCGACCTCTACACCGCGATCCCGATCAAGCTCTAGGGTCGCGACTACGTCGTGCCGGTCCACGGCAGCAGTAGTTATCCAGTCAACATCTACGTCTTCAACCCGAACCCCACGGCCATGACCGTGACCTTCTACGACAACACGAGCACCCTCGGCCCATACACCCTGCCCCCGAAGGGCGCGCGCGCGCTCACCGAGCTCTCGGGAACATACTTGCGCAACAACTCCGGCGTGCGCATCACGGGCGACCAGCTCTTCTGGGGCATCGTCGCGATAGATTACCTCGGCACCGCGCACGACTGGGGCTTCTCGCTCGTGCCTTCGCGCATGCTCAAAAACGAGTACTACATCCCCTGGTCGCCCACCGACCTGAACTCCCCGGGCGGCAGCGGAACTAACGGCTCGCCGATCTGGATCACGCCGCTTCTCGACAACACCTTCGTCGAGGTGGACTTCAACAGCACCGGCACCATCAACACCTCGAACACGCTGAACACTCGCCAGGTCTGGCGCGTCTACGACACCACCGACCGCGACAACGCCGGGACCTACGTGCGCGCGAGCGGGCCGCTTGCCATCTCCTACGGCGAGGCGCCCGAGGCCCCAGTAAATTCGCCCGGCCTCGACCTCGGCTACGCCGTCCTCCCCCTCGCGCAGGACTTCATCGACCCCATCATCACGCTCGACATGCAAGGCTCGGCGACGGCCGTGCCCTCGACGGGCGGCAACGCCACGCTCGAGGCGACGTTCACCGCGGGCAACTACGACGACGTCGCGGTGCTCGGCTACAGCGTGCGCTTCCCGAGCGGCATCACCTACGTCCCGGGCTCGGCCGTGCTCCTCTTGCCCGACGGCAGCTCGTACGCGCCCGCAGCCCCGAGCGACACGACGGCTGGCGGAGTGCGCACGCTCAGCTTCGTCTTCGACGAGAGCATCGATCGCTTCGAGACGCTCACGCTCGGCTACGAGCTCTTCTTCGGCGACGGGCTCGAGAACACGAGCTACAAGCTCACCGCCACGGGCGACGCTAGCTACGCCGGCGTCACCTTGTCGCCGACGGCGACGCACACCATCACCAAGAGCTACCTCACCGTGACCAAGGACGTGAGCGACGCGCAGGCGGTCGTCGACACCGAGCTCACCTACACGCTCACGGCGCAGAACACGAACCCTTCGGGCGGCACCTCGGCGAGCGCGGTCGTGCTCTCAGACACCCTGGCCGAGGGGCTCGACTTCGTCTCGGCCACAGACGGCGGGGTCTACACGCCAGCGAACCGCACGGTGACCTTCGACCTCGGCACCCTCACCGCAGACACTGCAGTCACGCGGCAGCTCGTCGCGCGCCTTCGGCCCTTGCCCGAGGGCAGCGCCGTCGCGAACCAGGCGCGCATGACCTCGAGCACCTTCGCTAACGTGACCATGTGGTCGAACACGGTGGAGACGACGGTCATCTATCCGGCCTTCGACTTCGCGGTGACCGCGAGCGCTCCTTTGCTCCTCGGCTCGAGCGACGTCATCACCTACACGGTCGTGGTCACCAACACCTCGGCGGCCGCGGCCGCGGGGCTCATCCTCACGGACCTCATCCCCGAGGGCGCGGTTTACGTGCAAGGCAGTATGCGCCTCGATGTAGGCGGCGGCTTCGTCACGCAGACCGATGACGACGACGGCCTTGACGCAAGCAACTTTGGCATAACCACGCCCGGGGCGGTGACGACCGCGGTCGCGAGCCTCGCGCCGGGCGCGAGCATAACGTTCGAGCTTTCGGTGACGGTGGCCGAAGGGGCGGTGACGGGCCAGTCTATCAGCAACATCGCCACGTTGGTCACGAGCCAGACGCCGCCGCAAAACAGCAACACGCTCACGCTCGCGATAACCGACGCCGATGGCGACGGCGTCTCAGCAGATATCGAGCTGCTGCTCGGCACCGACCCTGACGACGCCGACAGCGACGGAGATGGGATCAACGATTATGTCGAGACCGACGGCGGCAGCCCCATCGACACCGACGGCGACGGCACGATCGACGCGCTCGATACGGATAGCGACAACGACGGCATCCGACACCGACGGCGATGGCATCTCGGGCTACCGCGACGCCGATGACGACGGCGACGGCATCCCGACGTGGCAGGAGCTCGCCGACGCCTCTGACCTCGGCGACGACGATCCCGATAACGACGGCGTCTTGAGCTGGCTCGACACGGACAGCGACGGCGACGGCGTGCCCGACGAGGTCGAGGGCCGGGGCGACAGCGACGGCGACGGGATCTTGAATTATTTAGACCCCGACGATCAGGACGGGCCGCTCGGCGATCCCGACGGCGATGGCTTGAATAACGCCGGCGAGGCGCTCGCGGGCACCGACCCGCTAAACCCCGACACCGACGACGACGGCCTCTTGGACGGCGTCGAGGTGGGCCCAGATCCTGCGAACCCGATCGACACCGACGGCGACGGCACGATCGACGCGCTCGATCCCGACGACGACGGCGACGGCATCCCGACGTGGCAGGAGCTCGCCGACGCCTCTGACCTCG
>CAYXQW010000290.1:0-456 GCA_964466695.1 uncultured Bdellovibrionales bacterium | reverse complement strand
GCGACGACGATCCCGACGACGACGGCGTCTTGAGCTGGCTCGACACGAACAGCGACGGCGACGGTGTGCCCGATGAGCTCGAAGGGCGCGATGATGACGACGGCGATGGGATCTTGAACTACTTGGATCCCGACGATCAGGACGGGCCGCTCGGTGATCCCGACGGCGACGGCGTCTTGAACCAGGACGACCCCTGCCCGAACGATCCCTCGGACGAGTGCGTGGTCACCCCTCCCGTAGACACCGACGGCGACGGCGTGCCCGACGACCTCGATCCCTGCCCGAGCGATCCCTTGGACGAGTGCGAGATCACCCCGCCCGTAGACACCGACGGCGACGGCGTGCCCGACGACCTCGATCCCTGCCCGAGCGATCCCTTGGACGAGTGCGAGATCACCCCGCCCGTAGACACCGACGGCGACGGCGTGCCCGACGACCTCGATCCCTGCCCGAGCG
>CAYXQW010000289.1:0-4274 GCA_964466695.1 uncultured Bdellovibrionales bacterium | reverse complement strand
TGGTGAGACCACCTTCGATGATGTGCATGCCGGACCAGGAGGTCGGCGTCGTGATCGTCTCGCCGCTGTGCGTCTCGGTGAGCTCCTCTTGCAGGACTTCGTCCTCGGAGCACCCGCTCGAAAACGTCAACAAAAGCGCCGCCATGAAACACCGCGATGTCTTCATGTCTACCTCGTAAAGGGTTTTGGTCTTGGTCTTAGCTACACTACACGAGCCGTGGCGGGGGCTCAAACCACCGCCCGCCCGATCACGGCAAACATTGTCTCGCATCTGAGGTTCGCATATATAGCCTGCCCCACCTAACGACACAACGGAGGTTTGAGGCTCCATGGATAAGAAGCGCGCGACCCCTGCGGTCGAAGGCAGCCCCGAGCGGCTCCTGGCCGAGGGCAAGACCAAGCGGATCTACGCGAGCGACACGAACGACGAGCACGTCATCGTCGTCGCGAAAGACGACATCACCGCAGGCGACGGCAAAAAGCACGACATCATCGCCGACAAGGGTCGGCTCGCGAACGAGACGACCTGCAACGTCTTCCGCCTGCTCGGCGCCTGTGGCCTCCCTGTCGGCTTCATCGCTCAGCGCGACCCCACATCGTTCATCGCGCCGCGTTGCCAGATGCTGCCTTACGAGGTGGTGGTTCGGCGCGAGGCCCACGGGTCTTTTCTGAAGCGCAACCCTCACCTCACCCGCGGTCAGCTCTTTGCGAGCCTCAAAGTCGAGCTCTTCCTCAAGACAAACGGCCGGCGCTGGAAGACGCACGAGCTCATATGCGACGACCCCTTGATGCAGCACGACCCCGCGTCGCGCCAGATCTCGCTCTTCGACCCGGGGCAGCCGCGGGCCGAGCCCTTCCTCGTGCTCGACGAGACCGAGATCTTCGACGCCGGCCACTCGGAGGAGGTCTTCGCCGAGATGCGCGCCCTCGCGCGGCGCGCTTTTTGGGTGCTCGAGAAAGCATGGCAGCTAAAGGACCGTAAGCTCGTCGACTTCAAGGTCGAGCTCGGCCTCGACCCACAAGGCAAGCTGCTCCTCGCCGACGTCATCGACAACGACTCGTGGCGCGTCGTGGAGAACGGCCGCTACATCGACAAGCAAGTCTATCGCGACGGTGGCTCACTCGACACGGTCGCCGACAAGTACCGGCAGGTCGCCAAGCTCACCCGCGCCTTTCGCGTCCCCGCGCAGCGCATCATCATCTGGCGCGGCTCGCAAGGCGACGACGTCTCGGAGATCACGCGCGCCTTGGGCGAGCTCGATGGCCTCGCGACCGTCGTCACCTGCTCGGCGCACAAAGAGCCGATCGCCGCGGTCTGCAAGCTGCAAGAGCTCGTGCAAGAGGTGCCAGACACGGTGGTGATCGCCTACATCGGCATGAGCAACGGCGCGGGGCCGACCCTGTCGGCAGCCTCGACCGTGCCGGTCATCACCGTGCCCGCGCACGTCGAGGATCACCCGGAGGACGTCTGGTCTTCGCTGCGCGCCCCGAGCAAGGTGCCGGTGATGACCGTGCTCAATCCGAAGAACGCCGCGCTCGCCGCGTTGCAGATCCTCTCCGCCAGAAACCCCCTCATCTACGCACACCTGCGCGCCGAGCTCGAGAGCCGGGCGGTAAACACCCTCCTCCTGTTAGGATAAGCCTATAGCTCTTGTCGCAGCTCGAGCTGCGCCAGGGCGGGCGCGAGCGGATAGTCTATCCCCGCGGCACCGGCGTCGACCGCCTCGCCCGCGACGACATTACGCACCCGCAAGGTGATCCGCGTGGTCTTCTCGTGAAAGAGCGCGAAATCCAATGAGAGCATCGCATTCGCGACGACATAGGGGGCGAGGCGATAGGAGCCGCCATGCTCCAGGGAGTTGGTCACCCCGGAGGTCCGCGCGCCGGCATAGAGTGCATCGACGCTCACGCGCAAGGGAGCATGAGGGAGCGAGGCCGAAACTCCGGCGCGCACGATGAGCTCCGGATAGACCGTCAGCCCCGACGACGACACCTCGTCTACATAGCCTTCTTGACCGCTCTGTTGCCTGGCCAAGGTCTTCTCGAAGCTGGCAAAACCCTCGACCGCGCGGCCGCTTCGATACTTGAGCTCGGTCTCCCACGACAAGGTCTCGAGCATCGCCAGATTGCGCGCGACCTGGTTCACTCCCTGCAAGACGAACTCCGCCTTATCGACGAAGCGGTTGCCGCTCAACGAGGTCGTGAGCACGAGGCCGTTTATGGGGGTGAAGATCACCTGCCCTTCGGCGCTATAGACATATTGGGGGCGCAGATCCTCATTGCCCTCGATGTCGCCGACCTTCATGGGCTCGGCATAGAGCAAGAGCGGCGACGGCGCCATGAAGGCGGTTCCGCCGAAAAGCTTCAGCGTCAAGAGCGCGGTGGGCTGCGAGACCAACCCCACCCTGCCGCTGAGCTGATCGCCGTAGACGTCATTATGATCGTAACGCCCACCAGCGATGAGTGACAACTCCGGAGCCCATTTGCTCGAGCTCGCCTGACCAAACACCCCGAGGTTGACAAAGCTCTCGCTTCGGCCAGGCGTGGTCTCGAAGACGAAGCCAGCGCGCTCCGAGGCCGTGGCGTACTTGAGCTCGTGGCTGAGCGAGGGCAGGTCCTCGAGGTCGTAGAGGAGCTCGACCCCGGCGACGAACAGCATGCCCGCGATGGCGTCATACTTGCCCTCCAGCGTGGTCTCGACGCCACGCGAGGCGAAGTCGCGACGCACCGCGATCACCTCGCTGCCGATCTCGATCTTGTCCTTCCGCGTGGGACCTTGGCGAAAATAGAACGACCGCAAGGCGAGCTCGAGGTGCGCCGAGGGACGGCCCGAGAGCGCCAAGCCCGCTTGCCCTTGCGCCAACCCCACGCGCGTCCCGTTGAGCCTGCCCTGGTCATCGAGGCCATAGGTGAGCTGGCTCCATGGCGCGAACTCCGCTCCGCGCTCGATCTCCGAGTAATAGCCGAACAACTCCAGGCGCCAGACATCGAGCAACGCCTGCGAGAGCTTGAAGAGCGCGACCTTGGAGTCTTGGGTGAGCCCCTGAGCTTCTCTGTGATCGGCATTATAGTAGGCGACGCGAGGGTTCGGAGAGCTTTGCGGGAGCTCGATGCGAGAGCGGTCCTCGGCGTGCAGCCGCGCCGACATCAATACCTCGAGATCGCCGCGCGCCGTGGCATAGGTGCCATCCAGCCCCCAGCCGCCGCGCCCGAGGGACGTCTCGCTCCAGTGACCTCGGACGTCGCTGCCCGCTACTTGCCCAGGCTTACGCGTGACGATGTTCACCACCCCGAGGAAGGCCCCGGCGCCATAGAGCGCGGAGGCGGGGCCACGGATCACCTCGATGTGCTGTATCGACGACAAGGCGATGAGCTCGGGGCCGAGCCAATGACTGCCCATCGGACGAAAGATGACCGGCACCCCGTCGATCATGATCTTGACCGCGCCGCTCTCTGAAAAAATACTCCCGACCACCCCGCGCGTCGCGAGGTTGGGCAACGAGTGATCGTCGATCACATAAAACCCGGTCACCATCTTCAACACCTCGGCGAGGCTCTGGTAACCGAAGGCATCGAGCTCCTCTTTGGTGATGACCGAGATCACCGCCGGCGCTTCTTCTAGCCGCTGCTTGGTGCGCGCGGCCGACCAGACCTCGATCGGCGTCGCGAGGAGCGTCTCGAGATCATCGAACCCGACCTCCTCTTGCTCGACGAAGCGCGGCTCCTCCGCGAAGGCCGGCGCCGAGCTCGCAGAGACACCGATCGCGATAAAGCAGCAGGCTCGTCGCAACCAGATCGCTCTCATCCGCGCGCCCTTAGCCAATACTCATCTCCACTCAAGGGACGGCAGTGAAGCGCCGTCCCTCGATCTTCCAAAACTTCATGGGAGCTACGAGCTGTTGCCCGCCAGCATCGAAGACGATCGGGCCAGACAAGCCGCTGTAGGATACGCCACCACCATCCGATAAAGCCCGCAGCCCAAGGGCCACGTCTCGCCACCTGACGATCTGTCCGACCGGCGCCGTGATCGTGAACATCGCCGCGGCGAGCGCCTGGGAGTCGAGCTCCAAGCTCCCCGTCGCCGCTAACGATGCGGCGAAGCTCAAGGCTGCAAGATTCACGGCGTCGAAGGCGAAGTATGCGCCATCCAGCGGGGCGCTATCGTGCCACCGCGCGCGATAGGCCGCCGCGAACTCCTCATCCCGGTTGTAGACCTCCACGCTCACCCCGAGCGAATCTTCAAGGACCCCGGGCACCACGTGCTGCAAGAAGGT